>DLXL01000179.1:0-6137 GCA_003448025.1 Saprospirales bacterium
GTGCCAGTCACCCCGACAGTATAAACTCCGCACCTCGGCGGTTTTCCCCTCATTCCTTACATTTGCGAAAACAATCCATCCCAGACATGCTTAAAACCGGCATATCTATCCTGCTTTTCTTTTTTGCATCCTTTGCGCAGGCCCAGCCCCAGGAAGCCCGTGTGGGTTTCTACCTGATGAATCTTTACGGCCTGAACATGGATGAACACTCCTTTTATGCCGATTTTTACATCTGGTTTAAATGGAAAGGAAATATTGACCCAACCAATATTGAGTTTGTCAATTCCATTGAAAAATGGAGCATGGATAATGCGGCATTTGATGGAGATAGCACCCCGGTGACACTAAAGGATGGCACCAAATACCGAATTTTCCGCAAAGAGGGCCGGTTTTTCCACTCTTTTTCGCTCAACCATTTCCCTTTGGACCGGCATTCCCTCGATATACAGATTGAAAATCCGGAGCATCCGGCAGATTCGTTGATATACCTGCCAGATACGAATGCTGCGCTGATCCGCAATACCCTGAACCTCGTAGGTTGGGAGAGCAAGGGGCTTGCCATGAACACCCGGGTGCACGATTACGGCACCAATTTTGGCAATCCGGAAGAAAATGCCCAACGGTACAGCAACCTGAGCTTTCAGGTCACACTGGCGCGACCGTTCAGTTATTTTTTACTCAAGATGTTGTTACCCTTGCTGGTGGTAATGCTGGTGGGTATTGGCGCGTTACTCCTCCACCCGGAACATATTGATACCCGATCCTCTTTGCCCATTGGCGCCCTGCTCACGGCCGTTTTTCTGCAGCAATCCTACAGCGATGCCTTGCCCGACACCGGTTATATGGTATTGATGGACAAGATTTATTTGTTGAGTTACGCCGTTATTTCACTGGTATTGCTGCAAATTATCCGGGCAGGCAACGTAACGGCCAAAGAAGGCGCGGTTAAACTCCTGATCAGAAAGGAGCGCCGTTTGGCCAGATTTTATCTGTTTTTGTTCATTGCCGGCGTGACGGTGCTGAGTTTGTGGCAATAGAGGGCTGTTATTTCTCCTGCTGTAGAGCCTCAATAGTACTTGCCGGCAACTGGGCAATATCCAGAATCATCAAACCATCCAGGCAGTTAGAGAAATTCGGATCTACGTTAAAGGCTATAAACCTGGCATTTTGCCGCAAATATTGTCTAAAAAGTACCGGAACCTTGAAATGAGCAGGCTCGATGGTTTCTATCAGGCTCTCCAGCGCGTCAAATTCTCCTCTTAGATTTTCAGCCAGAAGCCTGGTGTCCACCGATTTAATTTTAGGCCGAAATGCCTTTCTGGGCGACACCATTGCTGCAAGTTTTTTATCAAAGAAAAACCGGCGCACAAACTCCACAATGATCCCTTTGGATGCCTCTGAATAATCCTTGCTGATGCTCACAGGCCCTAACAGATATCGATATTGGGGATTGGCTAACAGAAAATACAGGATACCTTTCCACAGCAAGAACAAGGGCAGACGATGTTTTTGGTAGGCTTCAGGCACATAAGTGCGTCCCAATTCTACAGATTGCTGCAAAATGGGAAAAAAAACCGGTTTCATTTTAAAGAGGGAATGCGTATAAAAGCCATTTACGCCAAACCGTTTAAAAATTTGATCCCCCAAACCTAATCGGTACCCGCCTGCAATTTGTTCCTTCTCACGGTCCCATATGATCAATTGCAAATAATACAAATCATGCTCGTCCATATCACGGGGTTTTCCAGTGCCTTCTCCGGCTGCCCGGAAGGTAAGCTCCCGTAATCTGCCTATTTCGAACATCGTATTGGGAAGCGAGTGGAAAGGAGCAACCAGCACATCAAACTGGCCTCGCTCTGCCACTTTACATTCCGGAGACAGGCCATTGATTTCGGAGGCTACCAAGGCCGGATCTACCGGACTGGCTACCGGGGCTTGGACATCTTTTTGACTACCGATAAAATATTCCGGTTTCACATCGAAACTGGATCCCAGCGAGAAAATCTTTGCCTGCAGGAATTTACCCCAAATCCTGTTTTTACCCAGTTTAGCAACATCGTCGGGTGAAATGAGATTTCCTACCCGAACACTGATGCGAACCGGGCCGGAATGTAGATGAAAGGGCAAACCGGGAATGGCTTTCCGCAACAATCCCCCTGGTATTTTTTCTGCCTGTAAATGAATGGGCACCACTGCCTGGCCAGATTTTCGCAATTGCCGGAGCACCTGCGTTCGAACCAGGTTTTTACCCAGGTGGCTCAACGGATTATCTGAAAAATCCAGTACCAGCCCAACGGCATTTCCCTTTTTCACCCTGCGGGCCAGGCGTTTAGCAAAATTTACGCTCAAAAAACGATCTTCCAGGCTTTTTCCGGAAGGACGAATAGTATACGGTTTGAGCGATTTGGATAAGGGCGTTGGGTAGGGATACAGCAATGCTGTTTGTTCAAAGTGCTCGGCCAGCAAGGAAAGCATTATCCACTCATCCACCCCTGGCAATAGCTGGTTGCAAACAAACACAGCTCCTGCCGGAACTTTTGAAAGCAGCTTTTTATCAAAATCCGCCACATCCAAAGTCACCTTTGATTTAAGTAATTTGGACTTCGCTTTCGTCAACAATTCCTTATTCATACCATCCGGGCAGGTTTTAGTATTAACGCATTTCCATTACCAGATGTACCAGTCCATCAACGATGAATTGTACACCTATCGCAATCACTATGAATCCCATAATCCGGGCAATGGCATTTAAGCCACCAGAACCAAATATTTTGAACAGTACAGGAGCCATGCGCAAACATAGCCATACCAAAAAGGCAACAGCTAAAATAGCCGCTCCGATCATCCACCGATCCGACCAATCCGGGTGATGGTTGTATTGGGTAATCAGATAAGAAATGGATCCGGGCCCTGAAAGCATGGGCATGGCCATAGGAGAAAAGGCAATATCCTGTTTGTTTTCATGGGCTTGCTTCTCTACCTCCTTATCATATCCCCTTCGCTTGGCAAACTTTCCAGACATCAAGCCAAATCCACTGATGAGTAAGGTCATACCACCGGCAATCCGTAACGCATGTATGGTTAATCCAAAAAATGAGAGGATGTAATTCCCTGCTATGAAAAACGCCAACAAGATGAGCAGGAAATACAGGCTGGTTTGCAAAGCAATTTTATTGCGCTCGTGTAACGGCCGGTCGCTGGTAAGCGCCACATACACAGGAATAGCGCCCGGTGGGTCCACAATGGAGAACAGGGAAAAAATGGTGGCGAAGAAAAAATCCATAATAACGAATCATGTATAGTGGCCTCCTCTTACGGTGCGCCTGTCTTCTTTTTTAGAAAATACAGGTAAACCGGAAGGTGGTCGCTGTAACCATTGATAAAAATGTCTCCAACAAAAGTACGGAAAGGGTACCCCCTGAAAGCCCCTTCGCTTTGAAACAACCATGGTTGACGGAAAACATGGGCTTTATACAACTGCCAGCCTCCAACCTGCTTGTTTACTAGCCCTTGAGATACAATCATCTGATCAAACAAATTCCAGGAATCTTTATAAGCTAATGTGCCATTTCCGTCTTTAAACAAATCATACATAGGGTTATACAATTCATCTTTTTCCAGGTCATCTGCACTGCGGCGGGCCTTCAATACGGAAGCAACGCTTTTGTTATCCGGATCATCGTTTAGATCGCCCATAATGATAATTTTTGCATTAGGATCCTGTGTTTTAATACTGTCCGACAGGTGTTTGCAAACCGATGCCGCTGCTGCACGCATCCAACCTGAGCCGGCTTCTCCGCCACGACGAGATGGCCAATGTCCTACCATGACATGGATGGGCTCTCCATCAAACATTCCGGCTACATACAGTATGTCGCGGGTATAGTCTACCACCCCTGTTTTTGGATCTTTGAGAGATACCGGGGCTGCAAGACTGCCAAGTAACTGGAAGTACTTTGGTTGATATAACAAGGCCACATCCACACCGCGTTCATCCGGCGATTCATAATGTATAATTTGATAATTTCTGGATGCGAGCTCTTGCTGAGCTGAAAGATCTTCCAAAACCTTTCGGTTTTCAATTTCAGATACCCCGAGCAAAACCACTCCGTCAGGCGACAATTCCATGCCCAGTTGGGAGATGACTTTGGACATATTATTGAGCTTTGACAAATACTTTTCTGTGTTCCAGTTTAAGCGGCCCTGTGGAAGAAAATCTGCATCATTGGTATTAGGTGAATCAATCGTATCAAACAGGTTTTCCAGATTGTAAAATCCGATTGATGCCACCTTATAATCACTACCAGGCTGGGCAAAAAGCGGCTCGGCAATGCTTAATAAGCAGAGTAAGGAAAGTACTTTAGTTAGAGGAGTGAGCATTGTTTTCATGAATAATCAAAGTTTAACTACAAAGGAACACCTTTTTGAGGTGCCATTCTTGATTGAATATTGACTTAATTGCCACCACGAGGGGCAAATGGCGAATTGGCAGGATTGTTACCCTGACTTTTCGGATCCTCATTAGAGGGAGTATTGTCGTCCATGAACCGCCAGGCAATTCCAAAGCGCAAAGCACCAAAAGGCAGGCCATGTCGGGCTGTTTGATAAAACACCTTGGTCTTGTCTAAAAAAGTATAGCAGTTTTCATACCTGACAAAACCTCTGAAGGACTGCACTTTAAAGGCCAAAAATAAATCCACCCAGGGGTATGGTTTCTGAGTAATCTCATCCTGCAAATGAAACTGCCAGGATAGTGGATGGTATCCTTCTGGCTTAAATTCAGCATTAATCCTGAAATCTGCTCCTGCATCCAATTGCATGCGTCGCCTAAACACCCTGCCCGAAAAGTAAATGCTGTTTTTGGAGAACCAGTTGGGTAAACGGAATACATCCTCACGGTTGGATTGCTGTAAGGCAAACATGTTGTCAAAACGCACCTTGCCAAAGTGAAAGTTTTCCTCAACAATCAGTTGATTGACCTGCAAAGCCGTGGTAATTTGGGCGGGAAGTGCATTTTGATCAAAATACAGGTAATTGTTAACCAGGTGGCCCCGTGCAGTGGCCTGGAGCCCAATTCCAGGCAGTGCATAAGAAGCAAATAAAGTGTTTTCAATTGGTTTGGCAAAGTTGTTATTCCAAATTTGCCGCTTACTCACATATAACTCATTGAACACAAAGCCGGGTGGACGGATTTGGCTGTGCAACCCGGCTTTGAAGACACCTGCTTTCCCAAGACCCAGCTTTAAGGCGCCTTTAACCTGATATTCTCCGATATTTTTCAGCAAACCCAAGGCGCCCTCTGCGGTAAAGGCAAAACGGTCGGAGGGCGTAATAGCCAGCTGACCATTCAGGAAAAGGTTGGAAAACCGGAAAAGATTAGCCTCCTGATCTACTGTGAAGTAGGAATGGGTGAATCCAAATGCCAACAAATCTGATGGGAGACCTTTCTTTTTCTCTTTAAATGTATTCAGTGAAACCCCGTTATCAATGCGGTCTACTTGAAAGAAATGCCGTATCCCCCGGTTATCAACCAAAAAAGTGGGTTCAAAAAATGCCGCGTCACCACCCAAGCCATCAGCAGCTGAACCCTGGTCCGAAAACTTGAACTTTTGCTGATTCCATTCAAAGGTATGGGTGGCGCGTAGTACACGTTTCCCTTCACTGCCTTTCCCTGCCAATCGTAAATGTTGGGTCAGGTGCAAGGATTGATCATCCAGACGCGAAGCTGCCACTTCCCGGGGTAATCGTACCTCTGCGGCTATCGGACCAGCAAACTGTCCATCGCCAAAAACAGTGTCGGTAACGATTCCACCATTATCCTGATGACGGATTACATTTTTGGTGAAAATGAAAAAGCTCTGATAACGTTTGCCTATCGGGATCCACAAACCGGCAGCAAGTGCATTGTGTTTGGCACGCTGATAACGGTATTGCCCCAGATTATTGAGGGTGCGATATTCCAAAGAGAAATTTGTTCCACCTTCAAAGGTTCGGGAAAAACGGGCATTGAGGTTGGTTTCAAATTGATTTCGGCCTTGCGAAAATGACACATCGCTAAAGGTTCGCGCATTTTTGTAGAAGCCCAGTTCCTCAGGCCTAATCTTGTAAAGATCGAATGCATTTACCCCCGAACTGGC
>DLXL01000179.1:6331-8495 GCA_003448025.1 Saprospirales bacterium
CCCAGGGTTCCATAATCCACCGTATGTTTTCTGGCGGGATCGTACATCCTGAACTGGTAATCCGGCATACTGTCTGCCAGGTACTCTGAACGTTCCGGGGTAAGGGCAAAGGTGATAAGAAGGGGATCATCTGATTGCCTGACCGGTCGTGTAGTAGGACTGGCTGTTTGCTGAGCCTGCACTCCCGGTAAGTTGAGCCCTAAAAAAAAGGCAACATACACTACGGCACGGCCTACCCCATTGCAAAACAACGTGGTGCAAACCTGAGTAAAAATGGAGGAGGCCAGTGCCTGGATCATGCGCCGGTAAAGCCCATTGGGCATTTGGGATTCTTTTGATTAACTGATCAGGGCAGGATTCATCCCCATGGTGGAGAACCCGCCATCATGATACAGGTTTTGCATGGTCACGTAACGGGTGTAATCGCTGAACAATGCAATGCAATAATTGGCGCAATCTTCGGCCGGTGCGTTGCCGAGGGGCGACATTTTATCTGCGTAATTGAAGAAATCATGGAATCCTTTAACGCCCTGACCTGCAGTGGTCATGGTTGGGGATTGACTAATGGTATTCACCCGAACATGCTTTGCAGTACCCAGATGGTATCCAAAAGAACGAGCGAATGACTCCAGCAAAGCTTTTGATTCGGCCATTTCAGAGTAGTCCGGGAATACACGCTGTGCAGCAATATAACTCAGGGCTACAACACTACCCCAATCATTAATAGCATCCAGTTTCCAGATGGTTTGCATCATCTTATGGAAGGATATGGCACTTACATCAAAAGTCTTTTGCATCCATTCATGGTTCAGATCCGTGTAAGATTTCCCTTTTCGAACATTCACCGACATCCCAATGGAATGTAATACAAAGTCAACCTTGCCACCAAAGTGATTCATGGACTCCGTGAAGAGTTTTTCAAGGTCTTCCATTGAGGTCGCATCCGCTCCAATCACCGGAGCATTACATTTTTCTGCAAGGGCATTAATTTCGCCCATACGCATAGCAACAGGTGCATTGGTAAGTACAATTTGAGCACCTTCTTCCACGCAGCGTTCTGCAACTTTCCAGGCGATACTTTCACTGTTCAGAGCGCCGGAGATGATTCCTTTTTTTCCAGAGAGCAATTTGGACATGGTATGTTGAATGATGAACACCTGCCATTGAGGCAAGCAGATGAAGTATTAGGATGATTCCAGGGTGCGGCAAAGATAGAGAAGACGAGTACGATACAGGCAGCAGAAACAATTTTCTCGAAAAAAATAGAAAAAAAAGGAAAAAACAGGTGAAATATTGCCTTTTACTCTACTTCCAAAGCCGAGCCCAACCCGTAAAAGTAATATTTGGTTTTGCAATTCCTTTGTTTACTGACCATACATTCCTAAATACGCAACAATGCAAAATATAATTCTGTAAATTAAAATTTAACACGCCGTTGACAGAATAATAATCTGAATTATTGGCAATTATCAAAAATTGTCGTACCTTTGCGTAAGTTTTACACTAAGAAGCCCCAATTCCTAAAACATTAGTATCTGATTATATGGCAACGAAAAAGCAATCCACCCCAAAAGTAGTGGCTGAAAAGCCAACCAAAACAGAAAAGGCTGCACCTGTATCTGAAACAAAAGTTGTTAAAGCTGCTAAAGCAACTCCTGTTACTGAAACCAAAGTAACCCCGGCTTCAAAAGTAGCAAAAACTGCAGCCCCTAAAGTTGCAGCAAAAGCAACTACTCCGGCAGCAAAAACCACAGCTCCCAAAGCTGCAGTAAAAACAGTCACTCCAGTTGCTAAAAGCACTAAAGTAACCTTCGTTCTTCCAAAAGAAGCCGTTGAAAATGCGGAGACGGTAGCTGTTTTCGGTGACTTCAATAACTGGCAGAATGGTGTTGTACTGACCAAACAAAAAGACGGATCTTTCAAAACGGCCGTTGAACTCGAAAAAGGACGTTCTTACGAATATCGCTTCCTTATTAATGGAGAAAAATGGGAAAACGACTGGGCTGCTGAAGCTTACGTACCAACTCCATTCGGCACTTACAACTCCGTTGTAACTGCCTGATCAAAATTTGCATACAGAATGATTTAGGTTTAGATAAGGCCGCTCCTTTTGGAGCGGCCTTTTTTTATGGGGAATATGGGGGTTTATGGGGTTTATGTATCC
>DLXL01000621.1 GCA_003448025.1 Saprospirales bacterium
GCCTACTTCTGCCCCCAATGTGCCAAAGAAGTACAAGGAATATGAGTGGAAGGCCTACGATATTGATCAGCCAGATCAGGAAATAGACTTTTTTACTGAGTCAAACAGTATTTCACCTACCATAAACATTGATCATCCCTATTTTAGTAATTTCAATTCCGGGTATTACCCTCAATTTGTTGTAAAACTCAGGGTGACTGATTTTGCAAATCAGATAAAAGAAGTAGGCGAAGTGGTGCATTTTAATGCATTCAGGATAACTGCAAAAGATGGTTATACCCGTTGTCCTGAAACCTGGTCATATTTTGAAAATACGCCACTGGTACAGGGAGGCTCTGGAAATTACGAATTCACCTGGACAACAACCTCTGGCAATCTGGACTTCCAGTCAAATGATTTGCACGATCCATTTCCATACTTCCACACACCTGAAATGGGCACAAAAACCTACAATCTCTTGGTAAAAATGCTGGATGGAAATGGAGCAGAGGTTTGTCAATTAACGAAGTCTATTGAGGTTGAAGCGGTATCTCTTTCACTTTCAATGCCATCAACAGCAGGCGCTTGCGATGAAGCGGGTACAGCTATAATTGGCCCGTCCGGCCTTGGTGTACAGGGAGGTTCAGGAAATTTTGGTTATGAATGGACAACCACTAATCCATTGGATTTAAACTACTTGAGCGACGTTTTTGCTGCCAATCCTGTTATCCAAGAATTTCCAGAAGGGGCTATGATTACTTACACACTAAGAGTCGGCGACCTCACTTCGGAGTGCATGACTAGCGCCGAGGTATTAGTGACCGGGTATCCGAATAACCTTTTTGTTACTCTTCCAAGTTCCACTACAGTTTGTTATGGAGAGGAGGTGACCATCACAGGGAACGTTAATCCATTCAGCCAAATTTATCACGAATGGACGACGAATCACCCAAAACCGGAGTTGGTACAAAATGGTGGAAATGGCCCTAAAAAGCAGCTTACTTTTTCAGAAATCATGTGCAGTTATCCGGGCACTTATAATATAACTTTAAAGGCAACGGATATTGTTTCAGGATGCACCGCTGAAGCGACAACCAGCTTGACCGTAAGATCTCCGTGGCGTTATAAGGGCTATGTTTCCAAGATTGCATCTGCAACAAAAAATTCAAGTATGCCATTATGGGAACCTGGAAGTATTAACTACTTCACATCGAATCCGCCAAATTTGAATAACATTGAGGTGAGTTGGCATCCGTATCCTCCTCACCAAGGGAGCATTACCTATTATGGAAATACAGCATTGCCTTCTAATGGATCGTTTACTCCCACAAAGGAAGTGCCATTTTTGACCATGACGGTATATGATAATGTGAGTGGATGTTCCAAAACGGTAAAAACGATGAGATATATCATTTCCGAGTATGAACCCAGGCTGAGCATTTTTGCTGGAAATGGAGCATCTTGTATTGGCGATCCGGTTTGCTTTGATCTAGTATTTGATGCACAATTAGCGGATTATACGACACCGCTTTTGCCAGACAATATATCTGCATTAGTTGCCATTAATGCTCCAAGTAATATCCCACAGCAGCCAGACTTTAAATACATTCCAGTGAAGTTATTATTGGAAAACTCCTCTGGTTTGTATAAGGCAAAGGTTTGTGAGACTGATTTTTTTCAATATGAAACATACAATTGGCCTCATTATACAGCTTCACTTAGCCTGGCAAATGGAATCTGGAATAATGTTGAAAGTGCAACTATTGATGTAGCCGTTAATGAAATCTCTACATCCAATGAGCATATAATCAAGTGCTTGCCAAACAACGGTAACAATAATCATGAGCGGGCTCTTTCATACAGATTTGGCGTGCAATGTACTGGTTCAGCGGTTCATAGTGCTAATACCTATACGTTCGCAAGAGACTACATCGAACTGCTCCCGGATAATGATCTGGAACTTATTCCGGGTACCGGTGCAGGTAGCTTCAACAGGGGGGCCTATTTGGGTATTGATCCTTGTATCATTCCTCAAGCTGTTGGGAACAGTCCTAATAGTTTGTTGAGCCGTGTTTCAGTAGAAGAAAGGAGTACAACCTCAGATTCCTCCCAGACTTATCCTCTTATACTGGATGTGTTCCCGAATCCTTTTGAAGATGAAGTCAATATTGAATTCAATATTCCAAAAGATTGTGCCGGCAGGACTTCAATAGTTCTTTACGACATAACGGGAAAAGAAAAAGCCATAGTTTACCTTCAAGAAAACTGTCCCAGTGGGGTACATCAAACCCGGTTTAAAACAGATCATATACCTCCAGGGATATATTTCTGCGAACTAAAAACCTGCAATAATCTGCGTATTACACGCAAGCTGGTGAAAATCAAAAATCATTAAACGCCACCTCTTATGAAATCGAAAAAAATCATATTTCTCTTACTTCTGACGGTGGTTTCAATAAGTATTCACCAGTTGAAAGCACAAGTTAAATGTCCAACATCTGTAGGATATCGTGATTACACGTGCCAGCAAGTTGGCGGTGGATTCTTTTTCTATAATACAAATGCAACACATAACGTATTAACTTCTGCAACACTAAATTTCGATAGCAATGATCCCAACTGTAATGCAACCATTAACCTGAACGGATTTTCTTGTTCATTAGGCAATTTTAGAGGAGATAATGTTCCTCCATATTGCGAGGATCCAAGCCCAACAGGTACGGTAGTATTCAATACAGGACTGGTATGTGTTTACGATGAAGGTGAACTTGTGCCCTGTAATGACTTGGTTACAGCATGCAAAGATGATCTCATTGCCTTTGCACAAGGCTTTATTTCTCCGCCAACAGATTGTAAGCTTTGGGAGGGGCCATGTGCAACAGAAAGTGAAATTTGGCGAACCGGAGATGTTAATATTGGGTCAATTATTTCACTCGAGGGTTATAAATTGGGGGTAAATGGTGGGATTACAACCGAAATGCTTCAAATTTGCAAGGCCGAATGGTGCGATTATGTATTTTCGGATACCTTTAACTTAATGCCATTAAAGGACGTAGAGGCATACATAGAAGAACATAATCGTTTGCCAAATACAACCTCCGCAACAGAAATTGCATTAAATGGAGGCTTCTTGCTCGCCGATGAAACCATTCGTCAGCAAGAAAAAATAGAAGAGATTTTTTTGCATCTGATTTCGTTGAACGAAAGGCTTTCCCGTACTCAAAAAAGTATGGGCATCCACTTACTCAATGAATCAACTTATGAAAATTACAAGAGTGAAAATAATATTAACGAACAATTTTCAACCAATGTTGAAAACCTTCTTCAGATAGAATGTTTCCAGGTAAAACCAGCTCCTGCAGGAATTGGCGGAATCAAAGTCTCGCCAGATCTGGGTCCCTATAAGGTTTCGTGGTCTGGACCAAGTAGTGGCAATATCCCTTTTATGCCCTGTGCAGAAGGGGCTATTCAAATCCCTAATTTGATTGCCGGATTATATGTAGTAACTGTCTCTAATGTTTCAGGAAATATTGGTACATGTAGTTTTACCATTACTCAAAATAATTCTAACACTTGCGCAGCACTGAACAGCCCTTCTTGCCGCCAGGCGATTCTAAATGTGTTGCAAGAAGAAGCTTTCTCAACACCTTCTGATTGTGAGCAGTGGGAAGGAGATCAATGCTCAAAGACGGATCCAATTTTTCGCTTGGGAAATGTTGGTATAGGTACAAGCGTTGGCAGATCAGGATTTAGCCTGGCAGTCAAAGGCGGGATAGTTACAGATAGGCTCCGAGTTGAACTTTGTGAGAGTCAAGGCTGGTGCGATTATGTTTTTAGGGAGGGATATCCACTCACTCCATTAAATGAAATTAAATCCTTTGTTACTGAGCATAAACATCTGCCTGGCACCATCTCTCAAGCGGAAGTCATTTCAAATGACGGTATTGAATTAAAAAGTGTCAAATTGGATCAACAGGAAAAAATTGAGGAAGCATACTTGCATCTGATTGCCTTGAACAAACGTAAGGAGTTGCTGAAATCAGAAATTAATGCACTTCACTTAAATCAAAACTAATTCCTATGAAATACAAAAATTCAATACTATCGCGTCTTTTAATGCAGGCTTGGTTCGGATTTCTTTTGATTGTGTTTACTTCCCCAAAAATGTCTGCACAAATAGTCTCTAATGACTTAAAGGCATTAGGATTAAATGGGAATATAATAATTCGTGTATCCAGCGTTACAGCGTTCACTACTTACTTTTCCCTGAATAACGGAAATGTTGATCTTGATTTTCACTTTGGACTTGATGATCCAAGAAATGGGGTACATATTGGCTTGCCGATGCCACAACCTAATGGGCAAATTTACATTCGCTTTAGTGATTTAGGTTATGAAATGGGAGATACGTTGTCATTTATCACCACAGAAACCTTCCAAGGAACCACTATAAAGCACTATGTATTTAATATGGGAAACTATTTTCCCGAAACAGGTGGGCCAATTCAAACTTGTCCAAGATCAATTAGGTGCGTTGGCAAAGCGCTCTTATTGAAGTTTGACCCAGATGAAATTATACTAGATCCTTCAAGTGCTACACCAATTAGGTTTCAGATTCCAAGTTTGGGTATAGATGTAACTAAAACTCCGGGAGCATATTCCGTATTAGAAAATGCATTTGTAGTTAAGTTTTTGCCAGTATTGGATTGTAATCAGATGATGTTAGGTACTACAATATTAACGATTAATGGGTTTACATGCCATTTTGTTAATGGGCAATTAACCTGCCCTCCATGGGCAGATGTCCCTGCTAACTTGAGCGCCGATTGCTCTCCCTATTTTGATGAGTGTTTAAATGATTTGCTTGGGATTATAACAGAAGCACAATATTCAATTCCCTGCCAACAGTGGATGACATTTGGTCCATGTACAACTACAAATTTTATTTTTAGGTCGGGTAAAGTTGCTATTGGAACAGATAAATATGCCCCAAATAAGGCTTTAACAGTCAAAAATGGAATAATTACGGATAAAGTAAAGCTAACAAACTTTGGGTGGGCTGATTATGTTTTTGACAAGCAATATCCTTTGGCCTCCTTAGACTGGGTTGAGTCTTATATTAAAAAGAATGGTCATTTGCCTGGTATACCGAGTGGTAATAGTATCGAAAATTCCGGCGGATTCGAATTAGGAGAAGTTACAATACTTCACCAGGAAAAGATTGAAGAGATTTTCCTTCATTTGATTGCTTTAGAAAAAGAAATTAATGAAATGGAAGCAATGGTTGCTTTGCTAAAGCATTTCAATTGGGTTCAGACAAAGTAATCAATCATCTCACTATCAACACCGGAATCTCCACTGCGTGCCGCACAGCCCTCCGGTTTACAAGGCTTTGAGTGTAATTCATTACTGAAGTTCAGATGCTGGCAGGATAATTTCCGATGAACGGAAGGGCAAAACTTGGTGGATGTCGTGATCTGCTCCAAATTTTTGTACTCTTGGTTGCCAAAAACTGCGCATTAGTAATTGCAAATTTCAGTACATTAGAGCTTGCTGATTATAATCTGATGCGTTTAATAGAATTTTCGTGATATAACTGGTTGGTAATCAAAATGTGTATTTTCACTTAACTGTCTGATTATCAAATTACAAGAGCCCAGTTGAAAAGGATATGAGCGGGTCAAGTCAAATTACTGATGGACAATGAAATCATCTTTCGCATTTTTTCTCTTTTGCCTAATAGCCAAATTATCTGCACAGCAACCAACTGCTGTGCAGATTTTTGACGATTTAAATAAAAAAATCACCTCCATCAACCATGGATACTTCGATTGCGCGTTCACTTGGAAATCATTAATGAAAAGTGATTCAGCCCTAAATTCCGGTCGAACATATTTCTTTAAATCGCATAATATTAGGGATAGTATAGCCCAGTTTTGGACAGAAATGCCTTCAAACGTCAGAAAAGGCTATGATGGGGAAACATTCTATACTATAAATGATGAAACTCGTTCCATTTTAAAAAGGCTTGTTGCTGAAAAAGGCGGAGTAAGTTCACTCATAAGAGGGAATCATTTATATGATTTAGCTTTTCAAAACTATATTTTTGAGCATATAAGACCTCCTTTTTTACTAAATATGTTTACCAGTGCTGAGGTTGACACGCTTTCTGGAAAATCAGGGGAATATATCCTGATTACCAGAACATATACATCCCCAAATCTACTGAAAATTACAGAGCGTGACCCTGAAACAATGCAAACAAAGCAGGAATATGAAATTTCTTTGCCTGATATGACTTTACGCTGTAAACGAGAATGGGTTAATATTGGAGAGCGGTTTCAATTTGTTGAACAGCGACTTTCTCCCATTAAGGCGCTACCAGATTCGATTGGTTTTGAACGATTGCTAAACCTGGACTCCTTGCTTCAGGAAGGTTATTCTATTACCGACAAAACAGCACCTAAACCAGCGCTGATTAGCGTGGGAGATACGTTGCCAATTTTCCACATGCTTGATTTAGACAGTAACTTAATAGCCAATACCCATCAAGACAGAGGGATTATTTTATTAGATTTTTGGTATAAAAACTGCGCCCCTTGTTTATTTGGAATGCCGGCAATAGAGCGTTTGTATAAGAAATATAAAGACCGGGGATTAAGTGTCTACGGTATCAATGGCATTGATAAAAATCCTGATGAGCTAAAAAAGCTGCAAATTGAACTGGGTATAACCTATCCAACATTGCTGGATTCACAAAAATCCTTGTCAAAACACCTCAACATAACCGGTTATCCAACCATCATATTGGTGGACTCCATGACTCGGAAAATAATATTTACCCAAGTTGGAATTGGCAAAGAAGAAGAAGATTTGATTAGTAAGGTTATAGAAACCAGTTTAAAATAATGGCGTCATTTTAATAGATTCACCTCACAATCAACACCGGAATCTCCACCGCGTGCCGCACCGCGCCAACTGTTGTGCCAAAGACAAGGTCTTTAAACGCCCGGTGTCCGTGAGCACCCATCACCAGCAGATCTGCATTTTTCTCCTTAACCAGCAATGGAATAGCCTTTTTGGCAGAGCCATACCCAATGAATGCTTCGCAGGCATAACCCATTTCACTGAGTGCGTTAGCGTATTGCTCCAAAATCAAGGCATCCGCACGTGTTTCCTGGTCGTGAATTTCATTGCCCATTACCCAGGCGCCGGCAGTTTCCACGGCATGAAAAAGCAGATAATGCGCGTGCTTTCCACCTACATGCAAGGCGTGTTCTATCGTTTTCTGATCTGCAGAGGAAAAGTCGAGTGCAATCGCAATTTGCCCGTATTCCTTTTTTTGTAAATCTACAATGCCTTTAAAAACGCCATGTGGCAGGTAGGTTCTGGAGTTTAGCTGGTGTTTCACCAGCAAGGGCTTTGCCACGATGTATACCAATATCCCCAATGAAAATAGCAGCAATGGAGTAACTATAAAATCCACAACCCAATGCCCTTCTTTAGCCCATTCAATGATTTTTTGTACGACCAGCCAGATGTTAAGCGCCACGATGATGGAAGCGCTCACCCAGCCACCCAGTTTCGCCCAAAAGCCAATAGCAAATTGCCCCATTCTGCGTTTATCACTCACATAATGTAACAGCGGGATAATGGCAAATCCGAGTTGCATACTTAGAATCACCTGACTCATGACCAACATGTCGCCAGTAGCTTGCTCGCCCATTACATTTACCACTATGATGGCCGGTACTACCGCCAGCAATCGGGTAATGATCCGGCGCAGCCAGGGTGCAATGCGCAAATCGAGATAACCCTCCATTACAATCTGTCCGGCCAGAGTACCGGTAACGGTGCTGCTTTGGCCGGCAGCAATGAGTGCAATGGCAAACAAGGCCGGTGCATAACTTTTTCCCAGCAGGGGCTCCAGTAAACGGTGGGCATCCTGAATTTCCGATACGCCATTGTACCCGTTTTTATAGAAAACAGCCGCTGCCAGGATCAAAATAGCAGCATTGACAAACAACGCCAGGTTGAGGGCAATGGCGGAGTCGATGATATTGTACCGGATGGCCTTTTTTAATCCTTCAAACGTTCTTGCCACTTTGCGGGATTGTACGAGTGCAGAATGCAGGTACAAGTTGTGCGGCATAACCGTAGCCCCAATGATCCCAATGGCAATAAACAGTGCCTCGGTATTGGGAATACTGGGCACAAAGCCGCCAGCAATCTCTCCAAGGGAAGGTTTTGCTAAAAACATTTGAATAGCAAAGGCGCCGCCAATAATCAGGACTAAGCCTAAAATAAATGCCTCCAACTTCCGGACACCCAACTGCATGAGAAATAGCAACAGGAACGAATCCAAAACACTGATAGCAATACCCCAGGTAAGCGGCAGCCCGAACAACAACTGCAAACCGATGGCCATACCCACCACCTCGGCCAGATCAGTGGCGGCAATGGCTATTTCGGCCAGGATATAATTGAAGATATTGACCGGCATGGGGTACAATTCCCTGCTGGCCTGCGCCAGATCCCGCTGGGCCACCACCCCCAGTCTGGCCGACATGCTCTGCAACAACAGGGCAATGAGGTTCGACATGAGCAGGACCCACAACAGGGCATATCCAAACCGACTGCCCCCGGCCAGGTCGGTAGCCCAGTTGCCGGGATCCATATAGCCTACACTCACCAGGTACGCCGGACCCAGGAAAGCAAAAAGGCGTTTAAAAAAAGAACCTTTTACCTCGGTATTAACCGTACTGTGTACTTCGGACAGGGATTGATGCATGGGACGAGTGTTTGAGTGTTTGAGTTTTTGAGTGTTTTAGTTGGCGTTGGGTTTGAGATTTGTGTAGGTTATCCATCGTCCATCGTCCATCGTC
>DLXL01000417.1:0-2446 GCA_003448025.1 Saprospirales bacterium
GAAAATCTGAAATCACATCCCTATACATCATGCGGATAGTCAGTATTTTTAAACCGCACCCAACCTCCCGGGCCATTTCTGCGTGTAACAGTGACCAACACAAATTTTCACAATAAACACTGTTACATCATGCAAAAACTGAAATGGCTATTTCCCCTTGCCTTGATTCTGGGCATCTTTTTTTCTTCCTGTGAAGACAATGATCCATTCCAAAAGGGAACATCGGTTGAGGTCACCTTTGCCGGCCAGATTATAGATGAAAACAAAGAACCTGTTTCCGGCGCCCTGGTCAAGGCCGGGGATGAGGTAGGTCTCACCGATGCCAACGGCGTTTTCCGGCTGTCAGCTACATGGCTTCCCAATGATCATGCGGTGCTTACGGTTGAAAAAGCCGGGTACTTTGCCTTTAGCCGTGCCTATCAGGTCAGGGATAAATCTATCCAATCCATCACCATTCAATTGTTGAGTCAAACGGAGGTTGGAACCCTTAATGGCGGTGCCGGTGGTTCCATACAGGTGCCGGGAGGCGCAAAGCTTACCTTCCCGGCCGGCTCCATTGCCCGATCCGACGGTTCTCCATACGCCGGCAGTGTGCGCGTATTTGCCCGATTCCTGGACCCCACGGATCGTGCTGCATTGGCTCTTTCCATGCCCGGCAACCTTAGCGCGTTAAACGCCGCCGGCGAATTACAGCAGTTATCCACTTTTGGGATGATTGCCGTGGAACTGTATTCCACGGTGGGGCAGAAACTGAACGTGACAGAAGGCAGCCAGGTGGAAGTGCGGATTCCTATTGATCCGGCTATTGCATCCAGTGCGCCGAACGAAATGCCACTCTGGCATTACAACGAGGCCGATGGCTACTGGATAGAAGAAGGCCTGGCGCAAAAAGTGGGCAACGAATACGTGGGCGCTGTAGGACACTTCTCCTGGTGGAACTATGATGCTCCCTATCCAAGTGTGAACGTAAAAGGAAAGGTATTTTTCAATAATCTGCAAACGCCTGCAGTAGGTGTAGAAGTTTGGATTGGCCCGGCCGATCAGGGAATTGGCTTGGGCTGCGGCCATGGGCAAACCGATCTTACTGGTTTTTATAGTGGCGCTATTCCAAAGGATATACCCCTGAAAATTTGGATATACAAGTGGAACAGCGGTTGTCCGGGTGGCGCTGAGCTGTATACTGCTAACATTGGACCTTTCTCGGCCGACGTAACCTTGCCGGATATCATAGTTAATGATCCCAGTATTCAAACCCTGGAACTAAATGGCCGGTTGGTAGATTGCAACAACGTGCCGGTGGCCAATGGATATGCCAAAGTAAATATTTCAGGTATTCAGTCCAACATCCTGATTACGGATGTCAACGGTGAGTTTTCCTTTACAATGCCTTATTGTTCTGTCGTTCCTGTAACGGGATCTATAATTGGCTACGATCTGGACAAAAACAATGAAAGTGTACTGCAGAATTTCACATTCAACAACAATGTGGCAAACCTGGGCGACATTACCGTTTGCATCAGTCTGACTGAATTTGTGGAATATAGCCTGGATGGAGGATCCACTGTAATCCTGCCTGATCCATCAGGTAGTATTTACCAGGATTCTTTTCCTTCTGCTGATTTTAATACCTGGATTGAAGCATCCATCATAAACAGTAAATCCTGTACCATTGGATTTAAGAGCAACATAATTTCCGCAGGTACTTTCCCGCTGAGAATTTTATATGTAGATAATTTGGAGGTCAATATGAGCCAAAGTAACCTGAATACTACGGTTACATCTGCCGCCTTAAACCCGGGCGACCTGATCATAGGCACTTTCGGAGGCAATTTTGTTGATTTTAACGGGGGCAGTCACGTGATTACGGGTACTTACCGGGTGAAACGGGATTGGTAGATAGCGCTCACGCAGCGTTATTTTGCGCAGATTTTTACATAGAATTGTTGCACAGATTTGGCGCAGAGGATGGTTCGGCCGGACCAAAGCTGTGTTGAATTTGTGCAGCAATACTGAATAGTTGGCGGGTGGTTTTAACGAGAATGGTTCATTTGCCAAATGCCATGTAAGGGGATGGTTTTTAGAAAAAAGATGTAAGTTTGTGCTTCTTTTACTCCGAAACTACTCGCCTTTCCCGTATTATGCTTTACCAATTGTTTCAATCTTCTCTCAGCGAACAGGAGTTCAACGAACTACTGCAACTTACTTTCACGGAAAATGAACGCGCCATGATGCTGGAACGATGGCGGATTTTTGACGCCTTCGACCGGGGGTGTTCTCAGCGGGAAGTGGCTAAAGAAGTGCCCTGCAGTATCGTAACCGCCACGCGCGGCGCAAAGGTTTACCGCGATAACAAGGATACAGTTAAGAAGCATCTGGAGAGGTGGCGGGAGTGATTCCACCAAGCCCACACTACCGGACATTTTGGCTTCAGACCTATAAGGTTTTT
>DLXL01000417.1:2575-7323 GCA_003448025.1 Saprospirales bacterium
TTTTTAAAAACCTTATAGGTCTGAAGCCAAAATGTCCGGTAGTGTGTACCTAGCCATATTTACTAAAAGGGACACTAAGCAGCATTCAGCTTAGTGTCCCTTTAATTTTTTTGAAAAGAAGACATTACAACCTTGTAATCTTTGCCCCAATAGCATTCAATCGTGTATCAATGTGCTGATAACCGCGGTCAATCTGGTGTACATTATGGATAATGCTCTTGCCTTTAGCCGATAAAGCAGCAATCAACAACGCCTGGCCGGCACGAATATCCGGCGAGGTCATTTCGATCCCGCGCAGCGGATATTTGCGGTCCAAACCGATCACTGTAGCACGGTGGGGGTCGCAAAGAATAATCTGGGCCCCCATGTCAATGAGCTTGTCTGTAAAAAACAGGCGGCTTTCAAACATTTTTTGGTGTACCAGTACACTCCCCCGTGCCTGAGTGGCTGTAACAAGAATGATCGACATCAAATCGGGGGTAAAGCCTGGCCAGGGTGCATCATAGATGGTCATGATAGAGCCATCAATAAACGTTTGGATCTCGTAGTGCTCCTGTGCCGGAATGTGCAGATCATCGCCACGGCGGTCGATCTGGATACCTAATCTTTCAAAGGTATAAGGAATGATGCCCAGGTGATCTACTCCTGCGTTTTTGATCGTGATTTCGCTCTGGGTCATGGCGGCAAGCCCGATGAACGATCCAATTTCAATCATATCCGGCAGACAGCGGTGTTCGGTGCCGCCCAGGTGTTGCACGCCTTCGATGTGCAGCAGATTGGAACCAATGCCCTGAATATTGGCGCCCATGCGCTGAAGCATGCGGCAGAGTTGCTGCACGTAGGGCTCACAAGCGGCATTATAGATGGTGGTTTTGCCTTTTGACAACACAGCCGCCATGATTACATTGGCCGTTCCGGTAACGGAAATTTCATCCATGTGGATATAGGTTCCCTGCAATCCGCCGGCAGGTTGATCCACAAAATAGATATCCTTCTCTTCGTCGTATTTGAACTCCGCGCCCAGTTTCTGGAAACCCAGAAAGTGTGTATCCAGACGTCGGCGACCAATTTTATCGCCACCTGGTTTGGGCAGCGTGGCCCGTCCAAACCGGGCCAGCAGCGGGCCAATAAGCATGACAGAGCCGCGCAGGCGCTGGGCATCGCGCATGAATTCATCTGAACGCAGGTAATTGATGTCTACGGTGCCGGCACAAAACCGGTAAGTATCCGGCGCCAGTTTTTCTACCGTTACCCCGAGTCCGCGCAATAACTCAATCAGTTTGTTGACGTCCAGAATGTCCGGCACATTGGTGATGGTTACCGGATCGTCGGTAAGCAGTACAGCAGATACGATTTGCAGCGCTTCATTTTTAGCGCCCTGTGGGTGGAGTTCTCCTTTAAGCGGTTGGCCGCCTATGACTTCAAAACTATCGGGTTGCATGTATAAACAGATGGTTAGACCAGGATTTTATTCGGAAAGGCGGGTAAAGGTAGAGAGGCTGCAGGAATTGCCAACCGGAATGATGCGCAATCAGCTGCGAGAATGAAAAATAATATTTTTTTCTTAGCAGACTTCCTGCGAAAGTGGTTTGGGTGCAGGAGGTCTAGTATTTTATTTGGGGTATAGGTTTGTGTTTGAAATGCCGGATATTTTTTTATATCATAAACCTGTTTTAGCACTGCGATAATGCGTTTTTTCAAAATTTTAGACCAAAGTACGATGTGGAATTGATTGATTATTACCACATTTGCCCGCCTCCAGCAGCCAGATGAGTCATGTATCCACCACTAAATTCTTTTTGTTTGTATGAAAAAACTTAACAATCTACTCTTTCTTGCAATGCTCATGCTCATGAGCGCAGGCGCCTGGGCTCAGGGCGCTATTATGGGTACCGTCACGGATAACAACGGTGAAGCTCTTGTTGGCGTATCCATTGGTGCTGCAGGTACCGGGAAAAGCACTTCCTCGGATGTAAACGGAAAGTATTCGCTTTCACTGCCCAATGGTTCCTACCAGATCAATTTTGTGTACACCGGTTACGTACCGGTTTCCAGAGCGGTAACCATTTCAGGCAGTAATATGACGCTCGATATTACCATGGAATCTTCTGATAACACACTGGAAGAAGTAGTGATCAGTACTGGTAGCCGTAACACGCAGCGAACTATCACTGATTCTCCCTTGCCTATCGACATCCTTTCCAATAATGATATCCGTTCTACCGGTCAGACATCTTTTGACCGCGCACTGACTTATCGGGTGCCTTCGTTCAACTCTGTGCAAACACCGGTAAACGATGCCACCTCGCTGCTCGACCCCTACGAGATTCGTAACATGGGCCCGAGCCGGACCTTGGTGCTCATTAACGGCAAGCGCAAGAACACCAGTTCTCTGGTGTACATCCAAACCTCTCCGGGTCGGGGTGAAGGTGGCGCTGACCTCTCTGCTATTCCTACAGATGCCATCAAACGCGTGGAAATTCTGCGCGACGGTGCTTCTGCCCAATATGGCTCCGATGCCATTGCAGGCGTAATGAACGTGATCCTGAAAGATCGCTATGAGTATGGCTCCGTAACCCTCAATACAGGCATTACCGGCAAAGGCGACGGCGAAATGATCGGACTTTCCATCAATAACGGCGCGAATTTTGGCGAAAAAGGCTATGTAAACTACACAGCGGCACTATCCTATCAGGCACTGGCCAATCGCCCGGGCGATGTGGATGCAGACGGTGAAGCCGGTGACTTTGGCGCAGACCTTGATGATGTACGAAACTTTCTGAGCCGTTACCCGGATGCCGGTAATGTTAACGGTGACCCGGAAAAAGCTTCCGGCCGTTTCCTGATCAATGCAGGTATTCCGGTGGGCGAAAACGCCGAGATTTATGGTAACGCCGCTTACGTATACAAAAAGGTGAACAGTTTTGCCAATTACCGCACGCCATACTGGCGCGGCCCGGAAGATAATCCATACGCTGTACTGGCAGCAGCTCAGGGTAAATCTTATGATGGATATTTACCTACCTTTGAAGGCGACCTCACGGATTACAACGCCACCGTAGGCTTACGCGGCGAGAAAAACGGCTGGAACTCTGATTTGAGCTACACCACCGGTTACAACCAGCAGTTGTACACCGTGAACAATACCCGCAACCGTACTTTGGGCTTGAACTCTCCGTTGGCCTTTAAACCAGGCGGATATGCTTTCCAGCACAATGTAATGAACATTGACATCTCTAAAATGCTGGTAGACAATCTTAACTTCTCCATGGGCGCCGAGTTCCGTCAGGAAACCTATGAGATTATTCAGGGCGATACAGCATCTTATGTAGGCACGGGCGCAGATTCTTTCCCTGGCACCCGCTCCAACAACGCCAGCAAAAACTCTCGTAACAACATCGGTGGCTATGTTGGTCTGGGCTTCGATATCACCAAAGACTTCCTGATTGACGCAACCGTACGCACAGAGCGATACAGCGATTTTGGCAATACCTTTGTGTACAAGTTGAGCTCCCGCTATAAACTCATGGACGACAAGCTCACACTCCGTGCTTCTTACTCCACGGGTTTCCGTGCGCCTCAGCTGCACCAGATCTATCTGCAAATTTCCCAGCAAAGCTTCGTGCCTGGCCAGGGTATCCAGAACAAGGGTATTTTCAACAATGCCAGTCCGCAGGCTAAACTGCTTGGCATTGAGAAGTTGCGGCCGGAAGAGTCTACCAACTTTACCGCAGGTGTCGGCTTGAAACCGAACAGCAACCTGAACATTACGCTCGACTACTACAACATTGCAGTTGACGACCGCATCATCCTTGGTTCTGAAATTACGGGAACCGGCGATCCAACCAATGCACTTGACCAAGTACTAAATGCGAATGGTATCGTAGCTGCCAGCTTCTTCACCAACGGTATCAATACCCGTACCAGCGGTATTGATATGGTTCTGAGTTACCGCAACGTCCAGGCGGGTTCCGGCAAATTAGGCTTCAACCTGGCAGCCAACTATGTTTTGTACAACAAGCTTGATAGTGCAAGCACAGTAAGTGAATACGAGGAAGCTGATGGAAAGCAATCAAATTATCTGAACTATACCAGTGTGGCGAATGGTTCAGTTAATAACCCAGCCCTAATTGAAAATGCAGGGAAAAGTTTGTTTGATCCAACGCAAGAAGCACTCCTTCTTACTTCCCGCCCGCAGTTCAAAGCCATTCTGGGTATTGATTATGCTGTAGGCAAGTTCAATTTTGCCTTGAATAACACGTTGTTCGGATCAACCACCTTCCGTCAGGCAGGTCTGAATCAAAACCTGAAAACCGTGTTCAAACCAGCAGTGGTAACGGATCTGGCATTCAACTACCAGATCTCCAAAACCCTTAGCCTGGGTATCAACGCCAACAACCTGCTCAACGTGTTGCCGAAATGGGAGTTGAAAGCACGTAACTCAGTAGGCGAAGCTATTCTGGCCGATCCTGCACAGGTTAAAACGCAGTCTAACCTGATCACGTTCAACCAGCGTTACGCCATTTTAACTTACGACGGATCTCAGTTTGGCCAGTTAGGTACTACCCTGGCGGCTAATTTGACG
Organism: Saprospirales bacterium; assembly: GCA_003448025.1. GTDB lineage: Bacteria > Bacteroidota > Bacteroidia > Chitinophagales > Saprospiraceae > M3007. The sequence continues at coordinate 7,161 of DLXL01000417.1, forward strand.
GTACGGTTCTAGGGAATATCCAATATCCAATGTCCAATGTCCAAGTATGGCGAAAGTCTGGCATCAGCTCTTTTATGGAGTCCATTGCCAATCAGGTGTGAGAAGTTAAACACAACTGCTGACACCAGGCAGGCGCACTACTTGGACATTGGATATTGGACAT
>DLXL01000417.1:7438-8003 GCA_003448025.1 Saprospirales bacterium
TGGACATTGGATATTGGATATTGAACTACACATCACACAATTCCACCGCTTTGGCCAGTGAAGCCAGTTTATCCGGCGCAGTAGGAATAAACTCCTGCGCTACATAGCCTTTGAAGCCGGTTTCCACGATGGCGCGCATGATGGCCGGATAATACAGCTCCTGTGTTTCGTCAATTTCATTGCGACCCGGAACTCCGGCCGTGTGGTAATGCCCGAAGTACACGTGGCCCTCACGAATAGTGTGGATCACATCTCCTTCGTTGATCTGCATGTGATAGATATCATACAGCAACTTGAAATTTTCGGAGCCGAGTTGTTTACACAATTCAATGCCCCAGGCAGATTTATCACACATGTAATCCTTGTGATCTACCTTGGAATTGAAGAGTTCCATTTGCAAAATCACTCCGTGTTTTTCGGCCAGTGGGAGTAGTTTTTTCAGGCCGGTAACGCAGTTTTTCAACCCGGTTTCATCATCCATGCCATTGCGGTTGCCGCTGAAACAAATGAGGTTTTTATACCCGGATTTGCTTACCAACGGGATCATTTCCGAATAATTTTTTAC
>DLXL01000417.1:8166-8595 GCA_003448025.1 Saprospirales bacterium
AGTTGTTCGTGGTACTGAGGGTCGTTGAAGCCCTTGGTAAGGCCAATTTCTGCGCCATTGCACATGGACGAATCCAGGCCGTGTTTTTTCAGCACATCCCATTCCTTTGGACCAATCAGATCAATGGCAGAAAGCCCGATTTGTTTGCCAAAAATGCAGAGTTCTTCCAGCGGAAGATCACCGTAGGTCCAGCGACAAACGGAATGGCGGATATTGCCTTTACGAACAGGGGGGGCGGCATTTGTCATGGTTTCGGCAGAAAAAGAAGGGCGGGCGAGCATGGCGGCAGTGCCGGCGGCGAGGGTTTTGAGTACACGGCGACGAGTAGGCATAAACAGGTGAAATTTTGTTGAAGGCCAAAGTACGTTTTTTTACCGCAGAGACACAGATTGATTTTTTACCGCAGAGGTGCAGAGACGCAGAGGGAGT
>DLXL01000380.1:0-314 GCA_003448025.1 Saprospirales bacterium
TCGGGTACAGCCGTTCCAAACTACCGGTGTTCCTTCCAGAGAATCTGTTTGTAGAAACTGCCAAAAACCCATACGCCACACCGGTCATACTTACCAAAAATCCATTGTTGGCCGGCTATGTGCACCCCAAACAAAAACCAATGGCGCCAGGTGCAGCTGCCGCTGTAGTGTGCGGCCTGGGCAAAGGCCGAATCATTTGTTTCCCTGGCGACCCCAATTTTCGTGCCTTCTGGTATGGTACGAACCGGCTCTTCGCCAACGCTATCTTCTTTGGAAATCTGATCAACGGAGAAGGGACGGAGCGGAAGTAGACG
>DLXL01000380.1:525-3063 GCA_003448025.1 Saprospirales bacterium
GTAGCCAGGCTTGTGTAGGTCCCGCTTCGCAGGATGACAACCCACGTTACTATGGATATCCACGCGATCGTATCGTCCATCATCCATCGTTCACCGTCTCCCGTCCAGAATCTTCTGCTCAATATTGGTAGTAGAGTATCCTGTAATAAACGGCAAACTCAATACCTGACCACCGCGGGCGAGCACGATGTCGGAGCCTACTATTTGTTCAGGTTTCCAGTCGCCGCCTTTAACGAGAATATCCGGTTGAATGAGTTGAATGAGGTGGTAGGGGGTGTCATCTTCGAACAGGATCACGGCATCTACCACTTCGAGGGCCGCCATCAGGTGTGTGCGCGTGAGTTCATCATTAATTGGTCGGTTCGGACCTTTAAGCCGGGTCACCGAAGCGCCGCTGTTCATGCCCACAATGAGGCGTTCCCCCAGATCACGGGCTTCTGCCAGGTAATGCAGATGTCCAAAGTGCAGTAAATCGAAACATCCGTTGGTGAATACGATGCGGTCGCCGGCAGCACGCCATTGGGCTATGGTATCCGGGAGCGATTCAACGGTATGAATTTTATGCTGAATGTGGTTAATGTGGGGCATGTAGGGAATGTGATTTGAATGTTATTTTTGCGACAAAATTACAATCTGGAATGATAACAGACGAAACAGCTTCGGCGCCTGCCTGGTTGCAGCGAACAGAACTTTTGATGGGCGCTGAGGCGCTGGAACGCATGAAGAACCTGCGGGTGATGGTGATTGGCTTAGGTGGCGTAGGTAGCTATGCTGCTGAGTTTCTTGCGCGAGCTGGGGTGGGCAACATGACTATTGTTGACGGTGATACCGTTGACTTGAGCAATACCAACCGGCAATTGCCTGCCTTGCACAGTACGGTTGGCAAACGCAAAACCGAGGTCATGGCGGAGCGTATGCGGGATATCAACCCGGAATTGAATCTTACCGTACACGATGAATTTCTAACCCCGGAATCTGTAAAGCACCTGATTACTACGGATTTCGATTATGTTTTCGATTGCATTGATTCTGTTCAGCCCAAACAATATGTCATTGTTACCTGCAAACAAAAAGGAGTACGTGTGGTGAGCAGCATGGGCGCAGGCGGCCGGGTAGATCCTTCCAAAGTGCAGGTAGCAGATCTTGCACAAACCTTTAATTGCCCCTTTGCCCAGCAAGTGCGGAAAGGTTTGAAGAAAAAAGGGGTATATAGAGGCGTCACAGTGGTATTCAGCTCAGAACGGGTCAGCAAGGAACACATGATGCATACTGAAGCGCGCTTCAAAAAGTCATTCTACGGAACGTGCTCTTACATCCCTGCACTTTTTGGACTGAACATGGCCAGTGTAGTGGTTCGGGAGGTTCTGGGTAGATAGGCAGGATCAGAAATGTACCCAGCCTTGTGCCTTCAGATCGTGTAAATTACCACCCTTGGTGTTAAGTTTGATACCATCCTTTGCTTCCAGAATTTCTCCGGCAATGTAGATGTCCGGCAGGAATTTTACCTTGTCTATATCCTCCGGCCTGATGGTAAACAGGAGCTCATAATCCTCGCCACCATTGAGGGCACAGGTAATAGGATCCAATTTAAATTTAAGGGCCAGCATCTGGGCTTCCTGATTAATGGGCACACCGTTTTCTTCCAGAAGTGCGCCTACCTGGCTTTGTTTGCAAATATGGAAAATTTCCGAGGCCAGACCATCGGAAATATCAATCATGGAGGTGGGTTTGAGACCAATTTTCCGAAAGGCTTCAATCACATCCCGACGCGCTTCCGGCTTGAGCTGCCTGCCAACGGCGTATTGCTGATTTTCAAAATCCGGCTGCACATCAGGGTTCTCCTGCCAGATACGCTTTTCCCGTTCCAGCAACTGCAGGCCCAAATAGGCCCCTCCGAGTTCTCCGGTAATACACATGATATCTCCCGGACGTGCCCCGTTCCGGTATACGATCAAGTCCTTTTCTCCTTGTCCGATGGCTGTAACACTGATGGTGAGTCCTTTGGGTGATGAGGTGGTATCGCCACCCACCAAGTCCACATCATAGGCCTTGCAAGCCGCACGTATGCCTTCATACAATTCATCCAGCGCTTCTACTGAAAATCGGTTGGAAATAGCAATAGAAACGGTAATCTGCCGGGGAAATGCATTCATCGCGTAAATGTCCGACAAGTTCACAATTACCGATTTGCAGCCCAAGTGTTTGAGCGGGGTATAGGCCAGATCAAAGTGAATACCCTCCACCATGAGGTCGGTGCTAACCACCGTACATAGGCTCCCATTGTCAATTACGGCAGCATCATCGCCCACTCCTTTAATAGAGGAAGGCTGCCGCAGTGGAAAATCGCGGGTCAGGTGTTCAATCAGGCCGAATTCGCCGAGGGTATTTACGTCTGTTCGTTGCACTTTAAGAGTGTTTGAGTTGGTGGGTGTTTGAGTGTTTTAGTTGGTGGGTGTTTGAGTGTTTGAGTGTTTGAGTTGGCGTTGGGCTGGGTGTTGTTTGGGGGTGTATGCATCCCCAATGACTTTTAATGACCTA
>DLXL01000457.1:0-180 GCA_003448025.1 Saprospirales bacterium
GTAAGCAACAACCACGGAAATGCCGTTCCAAAGAAGGATAACCACGAAAATTTAGCCGGATTCACTAACGGACACACATACGCCAATGCTGTGCAGCAGATTACTACTGCGCTCGCCATTCTGAGCAGGTATTGGACTAATGATTTCATTTTTTCTACGGTGGACGGTGGACGGCTTACG
>DLXL01000457.1:427-858 GCA_003448025.1 Saprospirales bacterium
TCTACCGTAAGCCGTCTACCGTAAATCGTAATCCGTTAAAAAATGCCTAAACCTGTAAACCTTCTGTGTCTTTCCTGAGGTTGAAACGTTCTTTGTAACGACAAACGACCAACACCCTACGGTAGAGGACTTACAGTCTACTATTGGGTTTGTGTTCCAAGCTCAAAGCTAAGCACAACGCAACCGTCAACCATCTACCTTAAGTTGTCCACCGTAATTTGTCACAAAGTTCACTTAACAATTTAGAATCATGTTCAAAAAATCGCTACTTCTTTTTGCCGTGCTGATGATGGGGCAGTTTGCACACGCTCAGTTTGGCAAAATTCTCGACAAAGCTAAGGATAAGGTAGGCCTGGATGTGCCGCTTTCACAGGAAGAAGCCGGTAATGGTCTCAAAGAAGCCCTCAACACCGGCATTGGCGAAGCCGTGA
>DLXL01000457.1:986-1592 GCA_003448025.1 Saprospirales bacterium
AGAAGCCCTCAACAACGGCATTGGCGAAGCCGTGAATTTTCTTTCCGCCAAAGACGGTTATTTCAAATCGCCGTACAAGATCTTGCTTCCTCAGGAAGCACAAAATGTGGTGAGTAAACTGAAAGCCGTGCCTGGTTTTTCCAACGTGGAAGCTGATCTCACGGAACGTATGAACCGCGCCGCCGAAGACGCCGCCACCAAGGCCAAGCCGATCTTCGTAAAGGCTATTAAAGACCTTACGTTCCAGGATGCCCTCAATATCCTGATGGGCAATCAGGACGCTGCCACGCGTTACCTGGAAAAATCCACCTACTCACCGCTTTATGCCGAGTTCAAGCCAATTATTCAGGCCTCTCTGGATAAAGTGAACGCCCGGGAATACTGGAAAAGCGCCGTGACAGCTTACAACAAAATCCCTCTGGTAACCAAAACCAATCCTGAACTCGACGACCATGTAACCAAAATGGCCCTCAAAGGGATGTTTGAACTGGTTCAGAAGAAGGAGCTCGGTATCCGCTCCGATGTCAGTCAACGTAACTCAGATATCCTGAAAAAGGTATTTGCGAAGCAGGATAAGAAGTAACGGTAGACGGTAGACGGCCTACG
>DLXL01000457.1:1898-14482 GCA_003448025.1 Saprospirales bacterium
ACCGTAGGCCGTCTACCGTCTACCGTAGTCCGTTTACAACTCAAAATTCGGCTCCAGCAGACTGGCATCTTCCGCGTAGAATTTATTGATGTATTGAACAGCCTCTTCCACATCGTCGGTAACGAGGAACAGATCCAGATCTTCGGTGTGGATGTTGTGATGACGTTTAAGCATGATCTCCACGATCCAGTTTTTCAATCCTTCCCAGAATTCAACGCCCATGAGTACGATGGGCATGCGCGAAATTTTATTGGTTTGAACGAGGGTTAACACCTCAAACAGTTCATCCAACGTACCAAAGCCGCCGGGCATTACTACGAATGCCTGGGCGTATTTTACAAACATTACTTTCCGCACAAAGAAATAGCGGTATTTCAGGTTGTGATCCGGTGCAATGAACGGATTGTGGTGCTGCTCAAACGGCAGGTTGATATTGAGACCAATAGACGTGCCGCCTTTCATCCAGGCTCCTTTGTTGCCCGCCTCCATGATGCCCGGACCACCGCCGGTAATCACACCATAGCCTTCTTCTACCAATCTCGAAGCTGTTTTTACTGCCAGTTCGTAATATACAGTGCCCGGTTTGGTTCGGGCCGATCCGAAAATGGACACGCAGGGGCCCACTTCATTCAGCACCTCGAATCCATCCACAAATTCGGCCATCACTTTAAACATGGTCCAGGCATTCTCGCCGCGTTTTTTACTCCATTGTTTTTGTTTTCTCGTTGAGCCGTTTTTGGGCTCCAGATTTTCTTTTTCCATATTCGATATTGATTATGATGACTATTCACCGCGAAGAACGCTAAGTACGCAAAGTTTTGATTTTTGCGTACTTAGCGTTCTTCGCGGTGATCTGGTTCGTCAATGACCTCGGTTGTCCAGGCTTCAGCCCTGGCAGCAAACAATGCCTTGGTTTTAACCCAGGTGTCGGCAAACAGCTCCGAAGCGCGGTATGCATTCAGCGCCTCTTCGTTATCCCAGATACTTAGGGTGAACATTACGTTGGGATTGTTTTTCTGCCGCAACAATTCCATATGGCGGCAGCCGTCAAAAGCGCGGATCTTTTCCTTGCTCTGCTCAAAAACTTTCGATACAAAAGTGTCTGCCGCGTCTTCGCGGAAGGTCATTTTTACAATTCGCTTGATCATTTTTTTATACGGTGGACGGCTTACGGTGGACGGTTTACGGCTTACGGTGGACGGTTTACGGTAGACGGTCGCGTTGCGCTTAGCATTTGACTTAGAACGAATCCCAAGATCAACGCCAAACCGTCCACCGTCCACCGTAAGCCGTCCACCGTCCACCGTCCACCGTTACTTGTTCGCTAATTGTCCGCATGCGGCATCAATATCCTTGCCCCGGCTGCGCCTAACGGTTACGGTTACGCCTTCTTTGGCCAGGAAAGCACCGAACTCATTCAGACGGTTCTCGTCAGATTTCTCGAAAGGTACCCCGCCAATAGGGTTGTATTCAATGATGTTGACCCTAACCGGGAACTGCTTTCGGCAGAGTTGCACCAACCGGCGGGCATCGTCCAAAGAGTCGTTAAATTGCTGAAAGGCAATATATTCGTAAGAAATCCGCCCCTTGGTTTTCCGGTAAAAATACTCCAGGCTATCCATCAATACCTCGAGGTTGTTGGTCTCGTTGATGGGCATGATCTCATTACGTTTGGTATCGTCAGCGGCATGTAAACTGAGGGCCAGATTGGAACGGAACCCGTCGTCGGCCAGCTTGCGAATCATTTTGGCAATACCTGCTGTACTTACCGTGATCCGCCGGGCGCCCAGTCCAAGGCCTCCGTCTTCCGGAGGCGCAGTGAGGCGGGCAATACTGGCCATGGTATTGGGATAAGTGAGAAGCGGCTCGCCCATACCCATATATACCACATTCGTGATGGGTTTGCCGAAGTATTCCATGCTTTGGCGGTTAACACCTACCACCTGATCAAAAATTTCTGCGGCATCCAGATTCCTGCGCCTGCCCATTCGCCCGGTGGCGCAAAAGGCGCAGGTGAGGCTACAGCCTACCTGGGTACTTACACACACCGTATAGCGATCATCATCCGTTACCGGGATTAGTACACTTTCAATACGGTGTCCGTCGTAAGTCAGCCAACGCGTTTTCAAGGTTCCATCCAGGCTATGTTGCGTTTTTTCCTCCGTAAGGGAATTAAGTGCATAGGTCTCGGCCAGGCGCGCGCGCAAGGCTTTCGACAGGTTGGTCATGGCATTAAAATCCGGCGCGCCCTTGCTCCAAAGCCAGTCCCACACCTGGCCGGCGCGGAAACGTGGCTCCCCCCATGCGGCAAACGCCACTTCAAGGTCGGGGAGAGAGAGGGTGCGGATGTCAGGTCGTTCCATTTGGTTAAGCGTAATTGTTTAAAACTGAAATAATTGCGGTGCAAAAGGGGGAATACCGATTGTCCACTCTTTGCATTAGTTGATTAATGGCTGCTTCTGTTTCAAGTTCCGGCCATACCTCTTTAATGAAAGTATCTATAGCAGCTTTCCTCAACAGAGTCAGCGCTTTTGAATTTAACCCATAAAAATGAATGGTTTTTTCTGCCATTGATCCCTCTTGGGCCGGTTTTATAATGCCGAATTCATCGTATGAAAAATGATCGGCACAATCTTTATCCAAAGGCGAAACCAACCTGTCAGGCTGCGTAGGGTCCTTGGATTTTTTTGTAGTGTCGCAATATAATTCTCTGGGCCTAGCCTTGTCCCTTTCGCCCCCATCGCAACAGGCTAACAAGTTCGAGTATTCAAAAACAAGGTGAGGATATTGCTGGTTTTCTTTAGGCTGAAAATGATCAATTTTAGTCCTGTGATTATTTTCAATCCGTTGTGTGCAATATGCACATAAAAACCCCTGATCATGCAGCAAATCTTCTCTCAATTGCGTTTTGGTATATGGATCAAGTTCAGCTACTCCGGTTTCCTGTCTTGGTTGATTTTGCAGCAACCCGAATATATTATCCATATTTCCCGCTCTGGAAAGCCGGGTAATATCTGCTGATTTTACGCGTTTCCATTCGGTAAAGTTTTCAGGTTCTTTGCTTTTTTGAATATATTTCATCTGGTTTTCGCCGATTTTTTCTGAATCAAAATATCTGCCTTTACCAATTCCGGATCATCCGAACCAATCATTTCTACCAGTGCCTCTCTTAAGGTATCAGCCTTATCAAGGTCGCCCTGTCTAATGAATTCAATATATCGGGCGAGGTCTTTTTGAACCTTTTTATCCCGAATCTCATCATCCATTATCACATGTAACAACCAGTTATTGTCCTTTCCGAAGGTATTTCTTACCCGTATCTGAAAATCTTCAATTTCAAATACATTTCCATTTTCCACACCGCCAAGTACCTGTGGCGAATGGGTCGCCACAATAAATTGAATATTAGGAAATGTATTCCGGAGCGCGCCAATCACTGCTCTTTGCCATTTAGGGTGCAGATGAAGTTCAATTTCATCAATCAGAACAATACCTGAGCTTTCAAGTGGATTGATGAACTCTGTATTGAGTATGGCTGCTCTTCTGGCAATGTCTGCCACTAATAAAAGGATGGAACGTTCTCCGGCAGACAACTGTGATAGCTTAAGCTCGGTATCTCCCTTTAGGATGTGGAGTTCCGCCTTTACGGAAGGTTTAGCAAAGTCAATTTCCGAAGTGCTTTGTCGCTTAATCCGCAATTCGGAAAAGTCCAGACCCATCTGAGTCAGAAACGTAGTAATGCCCTGACGAATGGTATATAGGGTAGGACTCTCCCAGTTGAAATCCTTTTTGTCTATTTTTTGCTGATTTTCAATATCTTCCTCGTATCGCCACCATTCGGTAAAATCAAAAAACGTTCCCGCTTTGGCGTTTACTGAAGTCGCATAAGCATATGTGCGTGAATCGAACAATGGTCTAAGGCTATTCGTATACTCAGTCTTTCTATCTATTGGAATCTCCCTGTTTGTACGGTAATAGGCTATAACTGGTAGAACATCTGTCAATACAACAAACGGAATTTTAACTGAAGTTGAAAAGTTTGAATCTTTACCTAAAGTCTTAGATTCTGAAATAAAAATATCTTTTCCTAAACGTTCCACATGGGCATGTATAGTAGCTTCATTTTGTCCCGCACTTATATCCTCATCCTCCAGCCAAATGTTGTGTGATTTGTTCTTTTTAGGAAAAGGAATACCGCTTATCAAAGTAGCAATGGCATCTAAAACAGAGGTTTTGCCTGATCCATTCCAACCGAACAGAACAGCTATATTATCTTCGGAAAATGCAACTGAAGCATCTTTGAATCCTCGATAATTTTGAAGCTCTAATTTTTTAATCCTCATAAAGCACTTTTCAAGCAAAGATAATCAATACGCTCCGAAATACCTTCTCAGGAACCATTCGCCAGCCAGCAGCAAAGCCAGCAGGGCAAAAATCCATTTCAGGTTGATGAGCGGGTTGGTTTGTGTGGTTTGGTAAATAACAGGCTTCACGGTTTCGTTGGCCTTGATTTTGTCGGCAATGCTGTTGAGTTGGGTGGAAAACACCGTTTCTCCGCCAAATTTGGCGCTCAGTTGCCGCAGTACGGCATGATTGGCCGTGGTTTCGAACAATTCTAACTCGATGGGTTGCACGCTAAATTTGCCCTCATACGCTAATGGCTGGCCATTAAAATTGGTGGTGGCCTTAAAGGTATACGGACCAACCGGCAATATGCCGGCATTGAGGGTGTATGCTTTACCCAGCTTATTAAAAGTATAGGTGAACTCTTTCCCGTCGCGGTTGCGAATGCTCATGGCCACATCGGGGTCGTTGGTGAGTTCGTAGTTGTCGTTATACAATTCCGCCCCAAAAGTGACGGCTTCATTTTCGTTGAATATATTCTTGTCCAGAGTTATCCGAAACTTGCGCTTATCTTCTTTCAGCGACAGGTATTGTACGGTTTTACCCACCAATTCATCAAAGATTTCGTGATTTTGGTGCTGCAAAAAGTCGAACAAACGCCAGCGCCAGAGGCCTTCTCCAAGCAGAATGCCGGTTTTAATGCCGTTGGTTTCGCCCAGTGCCAGCATTGGCTGTTCTGTATCCACTTTGCCGATGCGTTTGTACAACAACACTTGAGCCTGTGGCGTTGCGCCGAAATTTCCGAACGCAGCGGTCATGGGGTTGAAACGGGGCAACTCTTCCTTCACTTTCGGACTTAGCGAAAATGCGGCGAAGGATGGGGAAACACGCCCCTGTACTTCATCGCTCTGTGCGGCGTTGCTTTGCATACTCACCAGCCCTTGTGCCTTGCCCAAAGCCGTGTAACTGGTTTGCATTCCAGCTATGAACAGTCGCGGAATGCGCTTATCGTTCATAGTATTCAGCAAACCTGAAAGGTCGTTGGTGGTTGAGGGTAAATTATGCAGCACCACAAAATCATATTTGCCCACATCTACACCGGCATCGCCAATGTATTGGATGAATAGCTGGTAATTTTTATTGCCTTCCAGGGAGGTTTTCAGGGCAGACAGATCCGGGTGCGGACTATTGGCTAGGAGCAGGATTTTTTGACGTGCATCCAGAACGTCGATAAAAATCTCGCGGCGGTTGTTGGAGGTTACGGCTTCGCCGGGAAGCGCAGCAGCACTGATCACGTAAGAAACCACACCTGCCTGGTCAGCATCAAGTATTACTTCTTTGGTGATGAAAAAGTCATTGCCGGATACTGATACCGGGATGCTTTGTAATTGTTTGAGTCCGTTATCCGTAGATTTAGATACGGTGACTACGGTTTGCTGGCCGGCCAGATTGGTTGCGGTCAGGTCAATTTGTAAGGTGAACTTATCGCCCAGGTAGGCAATTTTGTTGTGGAACACCCGCTTAAGCAGCAAATCTTTTTTGGGAGTAGTATCGCCCAAGGCTACTGTATACACCGGCGCCGACAGCGGTGCATCGGAATAAGCAGGGTTACTGCCCTCATTGTAATTGCCATCAGAAGCAAGCACCAGTGCGCCGAAGTTTTGACCACCAAACAGGTCATATACTCCGCGGATGAGTTCCGAAAAATTAGAAACCTTATCCGTGAAACTAAAATCTACGCCTTCCCGCACCTGATCACCAAAAGCAATTTCATGTACTTCGTAGGATTCCGCCAGGGCCTCTTTCAATCCTGCCCAATCCTGCTTATACTTTTCAAGCGCCTCTCCTTTTAAATCCGAGGCCATACTTTCTGATTGGTCCTGTGCCAGTACAACAATGGGCTTTTTAGTTTCGGTGAAATAGCTTTTCAGGAGTGGTGATAACAACAAGGCACTCAAAATCGTAACCGCCAAAAAACGCAATATACCTAACCAAAGGTTCAGCCTCGGCGCCTGCTCCTTGAACGTAGTATCCCGGTAATACAGCAACATTGCGTACCCAAGCCCCAGCAACACGCATAAAATCAAAAACCAGGCAGGGTATTGAAAAGACAAGTCAAGCATTAAAATAGTTATTTATTGGTCATTAAGGGTCATTTGGGGGTCATTTGGGTTATTTATTGGTCATTTAGGGGTCATTTAGGGGTCATTTGCCCAACTTGAGTTGTTATCCAGAGCGCAGCGAAGGACCTACACAAGCCAGGTTCTCGAAATGCTTTGGCCTAACGCAACCGAATAGCCGGGCTTGTGTAGGTTCCGAGTACTCGGAATGACAACTCAGGTTGGGTAAATGACCCCATAAATGACTCAAATGACCCCCAAATAACCTCGAATCCTTCCTCCCAAGACGCAAAATTGCGGAAAAAGTTGCTGCCGTTTTCAATTTCTCATATCAAAGCGCACCCAATCCACCGCAATAACCGGTTTTGAAGGGTTTTTTTCGTTTTTTAACACAAAATACAAGTCATGGAATGAGCCATCAGCAACAGTTTCCAGGGGAATATTGACTTCCGCGAAGGTCATTCGGGGTGCTTGTTCAGGCACGGGTAGTACTACCTGTCCTAAAAGCTTGCCTTTGGCAGAGCCGAGGCGGGCTTCAATCCTGCCTCCACCATACTGATAACGCCCGTCGCTCATCCCTATGCCCACTGCTACACCGTGTATCCCAGTTAGATCCACATGTTTAAACATGAAAAAACTGTTGGGCTTGATTTCATTCAACACCACGGTATCCCCATTAAACGGCCGATACGTCCGAATGTTTTTCGACATGCTGTCTGCTTGTTCGGCCTGCTGAAACGCCGGACGCATGGCTATGGTTTCGCCGTGTTCCAGCGGCCCCTGATTGGCGCTGCCTCTGTCGCGATAGCTGGCTTTGAAGATAAAAGTGCCCTGCTTCGGCTTGGCATTTTTGTCGGCCGGCGGAGGCGGGGTTAAGGCGTAATCTCCTGCCAGCGGGAAAGATTGTTGCGGTTTGGGCGGACTGCCAAGCGATAATATCCAGCGTACCATTTCGCCCGCGTCTTCTTCTGATACTTGCGGGTGAGCGCTCATTACGGTTTCGCCCCAATTTCCGGCGCCACCCTTGATCACTTTCTTGGATAAGTTGCGTACAGCAAAATCGTCTTTCCGGTAGCGTTCGGCGATGGCCGTGTAGGAAGGGCCGTTCACCAGTCGTTCTTCAGCATGACAGGTGCCACAATCCGAGCGACTGATAAGCAGTTTGCCGCGAGCATATTCTACTGCCTGTTTGGCGGCCTGGTGCCCCTGGGCAATGCTGGTGATATCAAAGCCCGTTTCCAGATAATCTACCGTAGTTGCCACCGCAGTAGCCGAAATATTGCCTTTGGTCAGCGACCCATCTTCTGCATCCGTTACTTCCAGTTGGTAGTGCAGCACATCGCCGGGTTGATAAAAGCTCCGGTTTTTGCCGTTGAAATTCCAGTACACCAGCGGAGGCTCGTTGCCTACCTGTATTTTAACCTTGGCGGTGCGTACGGCTGCTGCTGCATCTTTCACTTTCAGGGTAATTTCATAGTTGCCCGGTTTTTGATACAGGTGCACAATACTGTCCAGCTCCGAATGCTTGTGCAGCATGTTTTTGGGCTCCACTGAAGCCAGTCCGCCCCGTGCTGTGGGCTTTTTGGGGTGAATGTCCAGCACTGGCGTACCATCGCCAAAATCAAGGGAATATTCCAGGTATTCGCCATCGTAATCCTGGGTTTTGGAGATGTCTGCACAGACTGTGAACGGCGCCGCGCCGGCGGTTTTTTTAATCTGGAGCGAAGGTATGGGCGGACGGTTTCCGCGCACATAATCAATCCGCGAGAGACGGGCATCCGGGTTGGTGGCAAACCATTGCGTGCCGTATTCCAGAACCCAGATGGAGCCGTTTTTATCCACCACCATATCCATGGGGCGGGAGAATTTAAGCTGCTCCGCAAAAGGCTCCATTTTACTGAAATTACCCATTGAGTCTACCGTAACAGCCATCATCCAGCCGCGCATCCATTCATAAATGATGAGTTTGCCGTTGTAATAATCCGGCATTCTTGTTTCTGCCGGATATTTATCGCAGTAATATACCGGGCCGGCCATGGCATTGCGGCCACCGGTGCCAACCAGTGGGAATTCCGGGGAATTTCCATAGGGGTACCAGATGAAGGCAGATTGAGCCGGTGGTAATTCCCGCAAGCCGGTATTATTGGGCGATTCGTTGATAGGGCGCTCCGGATTGTGCAGCGGGCCATTTTTCCCGCTCGCAAAATCGTGATCACGATACGGTTTGTTATTCCCCACAAAATAAGGCCAGCCAAAAAATCCGGCAGCGCGGGCCCGGTTTACCTCGTCGTGCCCTTGCGGACCACGGGCAGTATCCGGCTCCCCGGCATCCGGACCAACTTCGCCCCAAAACAGCAGCTTGCGGCGTTCGTCAATGGAAATCCGGAATGGGTTTCGGCAACCCATTACGTAAATTTCCGGCCGTCCTTTTTGCAACTCCGGCAATTTTTTGTGATCCGGCCAGCGCATATTCATTTCTTTGGCGCCGTTAAATAAGTTACCAGCCGGGCATATGTAACTGCCGTCAGGCAAAGGCTTGATGCGCAGGATTTTGCCACGTAAATCATTGGTGTTGGCAGAAGACCCTTGTGCATCCCAGGGACTGCGGCCGGGGCGCTCGTCGGAGGGAGAATACCCTTCTGACGCAAAAGGATTGGTGTTGTCGCCCGTACTCAGGAAAAGGTTCCCTTCAGGGTCAAACTCCAGGCATCCACCGGCATGGCAACATTCTTCGCGTTGTACGGCCACCTGCAGAATCACTTTTTCGGAAGAACGATCTAAGGAATCACCTTGAAAAACAAAGCGGGAAAGGTTGTTTACGGCTTCGTTGCCCACCGGCGAATAGTACAGGTATATCCAGTGGTTTTTTTCATAGCTGGGATCCAATGCAAGGCCCATCAGGCCATCTTCCTGTTCCGAATAAACGGGCAGTTTACAGGCTATATTGGTTAGCCCTGTGGCGGGATCGTACAATTTTATGTTGCCCCGGCGCTCAATAAACATCACTTTGCCGTCGGGGAGAAGCTCCAGTTCCATAGGCTCGGTGAGTTCTGATGCGAGTACCGTTTTTTGAAAACGAGTAGGATCCGGGATTTCCGGCGTTCGGCAGGCGGTATAATCCAGGCGTTTCCGTTTGCCAATGGCATAGCGGATTCCACCCAGGATGTGTTTCAGAAAATCAGGCTCGGCGTAACTTTCTTTAGTATGACCTCCGGCAGTATAAAATGCACGGCCTCCGTCGTACTCGTGGTACCAAGCGGCAGGGTGGCATGATCGATTGCCAGAAACCCCGTCTTTGCAATTGGTTCCTCCTTCGTAGGTAGACTCATCGAGGCTCAGCAGCACCGTTACGTTGGGGTTGAGGTTTTTGAAATTATACCACTCATCTTTACGTTGCCAGGTGTCGCCTTTGAGGTGGCGGGTAGCGGCGTGTTCGTGGTTTTCAATGTTCAGGCTGGCGTCCTGAATGGCCGGGTGACCATTGAAATAGCCGCCAGCCAGGCCACCATACCAGGTCCAGCCGTATTCGGTATCCGTGGAAGAGTGGATGCCCACGTAGCCGCCTCCCGCCTGGATGTAACGTTCAAAATCTGTTTCCTGCGCCGGGTTGAGTACATCGCCGGTGGTGCATAGGAATATGACGGCGTTGTAGCGGCGCAGATTTTTGGCGTTGAAATCTTCGGCATCCTCGGTGGTATCCACAGCAATGCCGTTTTCCAGACATAGTTTGCGCAAAGCAGCAGTAGCTACCGGGATACATTCATGCCGATAACCCTCCGTTTTGGAGAAAATGAGTATGCGTGGCGGGATGTGATCGGAGCAATTTGGCAGAAAAATGGAAAGGGCAAGAAAGACGAAAAACGGGCGAACCAATTGCTGCATATAATGACATAAATTTTGAGGCTGAAAAGTAGCAGTTGTTTTTCCTTTTTCGTGCTTTATTTTTGCCGAAGTCAGCCATTAGAATAGTATTAAAAAGCCCAAAACCTTATTGTTCACGTGTTATTACCCGGATTTTTGCATTAGAAAATGGCTTTTGCATTTTCCATAAAACGTTTATCATGAATTTAAAATCATTCTTGTTTGCCGCATTTGCTTTGCTGATGTGGCTCCCCGCTTGCCAAACCGGCAGTAACGAATACCAACAAAAAGCGAACAATGCCGAGTTTATTCACGCAGGCGTTCGCCGTATTACCGACATTATTCGCCACGACATTTTTGCGCCGCCCATTTCTTCCAGAATCTATGCTTACGGCGCAGTTGCCGCCTATGAAGCGCTGGTACCGGGTTTCCCGAATTACCAAAGCCTCGCCGGCCAGCTCAATGGGCTTACGCCTGTGCCACAGCCGGATGCCGGCAAGGATTATTGTTTCCCTCTGGCCAGTGTGAATGCTCAGTTGATTGTGGGCAAGGCACTGGTTTTTTCAGAAGGCGATGTGGAAGACCTCAAGGAGCAAATCTTCGAAGACTTCCAGAAAATGGGTATCCCGAAGGATGTTTATGATCGCTCCATGGCTTATGGCGAGGCGGTGGCCAAGCACATCATTGCATGGTCAAAAACCGACAACTACGCGCAAACACGCAGCGCAGCCAAGTTAACCATTGATGTAGAAAATCCTTCCCGCTGGCGCCCAACCCCGCCTGCTTATGGCGATGCCCTGGAGCCACACTGGCCCAAGATTCGGCCATGGGTCATGGACTCTGCAGCGCAATTCCCTGCTGATGCTCCGGTTCCATTCAGCAAGGAAAAAAACAGCGAATTCTACAAGCAGGCGCTGGAGGTTCGTGACATCGTGAATGAGAAAAACCCGGAAAAAGAAGCCATCGCCTGGTACTGGGACGATAACCCGTTTGCCATGGAGGTGAGCGGCCACGTAGCGTTTGCCAAAAAGAAAATCAGCCCGGGTGGCCACTGGATGAACATCGTAGGTCATGCCTGCCGCAAAGCCAATGCCGATGCCATGGTGTCTGCCGAAGCTTATGTGAAAGTAGCCTGCGCCCTGGCCGATGCTTTTATTTCCAGCTGGGATACCAAGTACAAAACCAACCTGATTCGTCCGGAATCTTATATTAACCAATACATTGACCAAAGCTGGCAGCCACTGATCCAAACGCCTCCGTTCCCGGAACATACCAGCGGTCACAGTACCATTTCTATGGCCTCTGCGGCGGTATTGACCGGCATTTTTGGTGAAAACTTTGCGTTTACCGATAGCACTGAAGTAGAGTTTGGACTCCCTACCCGCTCTTTCAAATCATTCTATGAAGCTTCTGAAGAAGTAGGCGTCAGTCGTTTGTATGGTGGTATTCACTACCGCCGTGGCAACGAAGCGGGTTTGAAAGTTGGCAAGCAAATCGGCGAGTATGTAAACAAAGAACTGAAGACCCGCAAGTGACCCTATGAGTCAGTTGTTCTTCACGCCGAAGATTGAAAACGGTTTCGCTATTTTTGAAGAAGAGGAGGGCCGGCACCTGAGCACGGTTTTGCGCAAAAAACCGGGCGACAGGCTCCGCCTCACCGATGGAAAAGGTCATTTTTACGAAGCCGAACTGGCTGATGCGGGCAAGCGACAGGTGCTTGCCCGCATCATTTCCAGTGAAAGTGTACCGCGGCCGGATCGCGGACGCCTTCACATGGCCATTGCGCCAACCAAAAACATGGATCGCCTGGAGTGGTTTCTGGAAAAAGCCACAGAAATAGGCGTGGATGAAATCACGCCCATCCTGTGCAAACATTCAGAACGGGAAACACTGCGCCTGGACCGTCTGGAGAAAATCCTGGTTTCGGCCATGAAACAGAGCCTGCGCGCCTGGCTGCCGCAACTCAACCCGCTCACGAAGTTTACAGATTTTGTCAAAAAAACAGGCGAGACGCAAAAGCGCCTCGCCTGGTGTGGGGACGAACCTATGCCGCATCTGAAAAACACCCTTCAACCGGATCAAAACACCGTGGTAGCCATCGGCCCGGAAGGCGATTTTAGTCCGGAAGAAGTAACCCTCGCGCTTTCCAGCGGCTTTCAGGCCGTCAGCCTCGGCGAAGCCCGCCTGCGCACGGAGACGGCTGGTTTATATGCGGTGACGGTTTTTGCGACGATTGACGGTGGACGGTAGACGGCCTAC
>DLXL01000074.1 GCA_003448025.1 Saprospirales bacterium
AGGGGGTATGATTTCCAGATCTACATGATCAATACAGACGGAACCGGTTTGGAACAGATTACCTCAGAAAGTAGTTTCAACTCCTTTCCCATGTTCTCCCCGGATGGAAAGAAACTTTCCTGGAGCAGCAACCGAAACAATAAACCCGGAACCCGGGACACGAATGTTTTTGTAGCAGATTGGGTGGATTAGGAGCATGTGATCATAAATAAAAAGAGCCCTGGTGAATCATTACCAGGGCTCTTTTTATTTATGATCACATGCTCCACATTAATTCTTCCCTGCCATTCCATCAATTCGGATCATATCCAGCATGATGCGGAGGGTTTCATAGAGTTGAACGTCTTTTTGGCGTTCCTTGATCCAGCTATCGTTGCGGGCGATGCGTGACGTATCGCTTTGAATTTGTGACAAGTCAGACGCAAGGTTATCAATCTTGAAAGATTCGATGGGTTGGAACATATTCTCGTAGCGAGCGGCTTCTTCATCCTGTTTTTTATTCCATGCGCGGAATTTTTCTGCTTGCAGCGGGAAGGTGCTTTCGTCTTTCCGTTTGCGCAGGCGTTGCGCATTTTCGTTTACTTTTTGGAAAGTAGGATCGTTTTTCACGCGTGCCTGACTATTAGCTTTCAACTGGTTCATATCAGCGATGCGATAGATGTTTTGATTGAACTGCACCGGTTCAATGGTAGTGGAAGCCAGCGGGTAGTCGTTCTCATTTTCGCCGTTTTCCAAAAAGTTGTAAAAATCAGGCAGAACGATATCCGGGGTTACGCCGTCCAGTTGTGTGGTTTTACCGGTAATACGGTAGAATTTCTGGATGGTCATTTTCATTTCACCCAAAGGTTTTACACTATTGTCGGCAGCGGCATTATCCAGATCGAAGAAGCGCTGAACGGTACCTTTTCCGTATGTAGTAGACGCACCAACAATGATGGCGCGGCCATAGTCCTGCATGGCAGCTGCCAGGATTTCGGATGCGGATGCGCTAAAGCCATTCACCATCACAACCAGCGGACCGGTATATTGAACGCGGGTATCGTTGTCGCGCATGATTTCTGTAGCGCGGCCACGGCTTTTTACCTGTACGATTGGGCCGTCTTCAATGAAAAGACCGCTCATGGTTACTACGTCCCGCAGGGAGCCGCCACCGTTATTTCGAAGGTCGAGAATGATGCCTTTTACATTTTCCTTTTTTAGTTTTTCTACTTCAGCAGCTACGTCTTGCGCGCAACTGGTGCGGCCGGATTCGAAATCGGCGTAGAACTTCGGCAGGAAGATATACCCAATGCGCTCAGAAGGCACACTACCTTCATTGAGGATCAGAGACTTGGCTAGACCTTCTTCCATTATCACCACGTCGCGTGTAATGGTGATGACCTTTTCAGAGCCGTCGGGCTTTTGAACAGTAAGGGTTACTTTAGAGTCTTTGGGACCACGAACCTTAGATACTACATCATCAATATCCCAACCCATAATATCCACAGACTCTGCTTCGGTTTCACCCTGAGCTACTTTGAGAATCACATCTTTGGCCTGAAGCATGCCCTGTTTCCAGGCCGGGCCGCCAGGAACGATTTCAGAAACGGTGGTTTTTTCTCCATCACTCTGCAAACGAGCTCCAATGCCTTCAAGTTTGCCCGACATCTGGATGTCAAAGTTTTCTTTTTCACGCGGGGAGTAGTAGCCGGTGTGTGGATCGAAGTAATTGGTAATGGAATTGAGATATATTTCCAGGCGACGATTATGGTCGAGCTTTTGCAGGCGCTTAAACCATTTGTCGTATACATCCAGCACTTTGGCACGTTGTTCTTTTTCCAGGGTGGCAAAGTCTTTTTTATCGCCTTTGAATTCTGGTTTTTCTTGTTTTTCCAATTCATCTGTTACCCGGCTGAGCACTTCGTACTTCATCCAGCGTTCCCAGCGATTGCGCAGTTCAGAATCGTCCTTTGCCCATTTCATTTTTTCACCATCTGCCTGAAGCTCGTCGTTTTTAGAAAAATCGAGCGGTTTGGCCAGGATATCGCGGTACCAGTTTTGAGTTTTTACCAAAGAAGCATCCAGGCTTTTAACAGAGATATCAAAAAACTGGAATGTACCGGCGCGTGTCTGGTCGTCGAGCAGCAGTTCAAAAGGTTTCAATTGGTCAATATCTGCTTGAGTCAGGAAGCGTTTGCTTCCGTCTACTTCTTTGAGATAAAGGTTGTAAACACTTTTGGAAAAGGTGTCGTCAATCTCTTTGGGTTGGAAGTGTCCACGCGACAGCACCTGTGAGATGGTGCGAATCAGGGCAGCATCCCGTTCGGGGGAACTTTGTGGGCCACCATTATCGAAAGGGTTATATTTAACCAACAGAGCAATACCCACTATACCGACGATGGAAAAGAGGGCGAGCGATGTTTTAAATTTCATATCATTGAAAAATTTGTCCAGGTCGAAGGAGCCAAAATGGCGAGGTCTTAATTGCATGGCGAGAATTGTTTTTGAGTGCTTAAGTGTTTTAGTGGCTGATTTGTAAGTATGTTTTTTACCGCAGAGGCGGAGAGGCGCAGAGATTTATCAGTACAACCAACAACAACTTAGCGTCTTTATGCCTTTGTACCATACAAACGCAAGATTTGGGCCTTATTATTGTGGAGACGTACTTTTTCTACAAAATAACTATTCGAAGGCATTTACGGATGAAAACAGGTCTGAATTGGTCATTTATTTGCCAATAATTTTTCCAGCCAATGTTCCCGGATACCAAAGGCCGTTTTCAGGTCGGCTATTTGTTGCAACGCTTCTGTGCTTCGTTGGTTCATTTTTCGTTGCCCAAGAGTAGCTGTAATCATCACATTTTTGGCGGTATGCTCTGTGGAGACAAATTCAAAAACCTTGGTATGGTAACCTTCGGCTTCGAGCAGGAGTGCTCTTATACCATCAGTGAGCATTTCTGCCTGGCGTTCCAGCAGGATGCCATGTTTTAACAGAGGTTTCATTTCATTACGCGGTTGCATTTCGCGCCGGATTTGTTTGTGGCAACAAGGAGCCACGACCAGAATCCGGGCTTTTTGGCGAATACCTGCGGCCAAAGCCAGGTCAGTGGCTGTATCGCAGGCATGCAGGGCGATGAGCATATCGAGCAGGCCTTCGTTGTAGTCTGCAATATCTTTGGCAACAAAATCGAGGTGTTCAAATCCTGCCTGCCGAGCCAATTTGCGACAAAAATCTACCAGTTCCGGTCGGAGTTCAATGCCTGTAATATGGGGTTCCAGCTTCAGATGATTGGCCAGGTAATCATATAAAGCAAACGTAAGGTAACCTTTACCGGAGCCCATATCTGCAATACGTGCGCCGGAAGGAAGGGGTTGTTCACGAAGCAGGCTATCAATGATTTCCAGGTATTTATTGATCTGTTTCCATTTGTCCTGACTGCTGGAAAGTACTTCTCCCTTAGCGTTGGTAATTCCCAGTAAATGAAGCCAGGGCGATTTGGGGTCCAGCAGGCGTTGTTTGGCCCGGTCGTGCGCCATTGGAGCGGGTGTAACCTGTGGCATGGATGGTTTTTTATCTGTAAGTTTTGAAGCGCCTGACCGATCGAATTGCAGGGTATAGTCGCGTTCCGGCGTAAGCAGGTCAGCTTGCATAAACTGGGAGCCAAGGATTTTTGCCAACTGTTCAACAGCTTCTGTCAATGGGAAATTCTTGACTTCATCACGGGTTTTATATCGGTAATTGAAGGCCAGATAAAGCCCTTTTTTTAAGGAAACCGGTCGGATATAGATGTTTTTCAATCCTTCCGGCGCAGCAACCGTAGGCTTTGCCAGGGTGCATTTTAGCAACTGGCCATTTTGAAATGCCTGTTGGAAATAAGTAAGGAAGGACATTCGTGTCAAGTATTGATGGGGGAAAGTTACGACCTTTGCGGTTATTACCTTTGTGGTAAAGCAAGTGTTTTAGGATATGCAAAATGATTTAACATCCGAAGACAAGGTTCCTTTTGATTGTTTTCTTCAGGAGGAAGCAGAGTCTTTTTTGGGCTTTGAAGGTCAACGCCTGGAGGCTGTTTATTATTATATTTGGCCTGTTGGAGCACAAAATGGGTTCTTATTTACCCTGGAATTGATCTTCGATTCCGGAGAACGGCTTCTTTTGTCGGGTGGAGAAGAATCGGATGCTATTCGGATTATTGGCTCTGAATCCCTGATGGAAACAGCCCGTAAATTGCAGGAATTGCACGGACAGCCGGTGTTGCAGCGTATGGTTGCGAATAACCAGCCCTTGTGGCAACAGGCGGCTGGTGAAATACTGATGGCTATCCGCCTCTCCCGACATGAAAATGGATTGTACCGCAATGATGCTTTATTGCTCGACTTTGGGCATAAAGCCATCTTTGTACAATTAAGTGAACGCGATGGTCTCGAACTCGGCGTTTGGAACACGGGTTTGGAACGCGGGTGACGCGGGTTTTTTGGAACGCGGATTTTTATGAAGCGATGATGAAGAATATTAATAGGATTTTATAGATAAAAAGAGAAAAAAATTAAA
>DLXL01000540.1:0-8943 GCA_003448025.1 Saprospirales bacterium
TCCGCGTCATCCGCGTTCCAAATCTCAATCCGCGTTCCAAAAAATCCGTGTTCCAAAAAAAAATTGGGCGCCAACCTTACGGCGGCGCCCAACATAAAACTCCCCTTTTTAACGTAGTAATGTTATTTCACCTTTTTCGGTTTTTTCATCTTCACCTAATAGTCGGTATCTGAACGTAAATACATACGTGTCTGATCCGGCCGGTTCTCCACCGGCATTGGTGCCGTCCCATCGCAATTGATCTTTATTGCTGCGATAAACCAGTTCTCCCCATCGGGAATAGATGCGCATTTCTGCAAACACCAGTGGCGAACAGTCGCTGATCAATGGCACAAAGCTGTCGTTGGCGCCATCACCATTGGGTGTGAAAGCATTGGGAATCTGAGGTTTACAACAGTTTTTGGAATTTGAAGGGAATACCTCTACATAAGAGGAATCCTCTGCAAAGCATCCATATTCTGACCATCCTTTAACGGTATATAATCCTGATTGAGCTGGTGTTGCTTCAGGGATTTCCAGTACCGGGCCAAAAACACCTGTATTCCACTGATAAATTTGTGCCCCGCTTGCTGTAAGGAGAATGGGATCGAGTTCGCAGATGGCGGAATCGCCTGTGATAGATAGCGCTGGCAACAGGTGAAATACCACTGGTTGTTGCGTGCTGGTATCGGTGCATGCTTCGGTTGGGTTAGGCAAGCCATTGATATCAGGTGGGCCCACTACACAGCTGACAAAATAGGTAGAATCAATGTCCATGGTTGCCGGATCAAAAGCGAACACGCCGGAATCATTACTGGCCACCACGGCGCCATCTGCATTGCTTAGGTGGTATACCAGCACATCGCCCGGAGATAGGTTAGGTGGCTGAACTGTGACGACTGATATATTGGACTGGCCAACGCAACCATGTAGCACTTCCCCGGCCAGTTGGCCCGTATTGCTGGCGCAAAACTGAGCACAATCATAAAATCCGCTTACAATGATTTCGCAACCGTTATCGTGTTTTACAATAAAGGCGTACGATGTGCCATTGGGTTGTGGATCAGACAAATAAAAACTATCTGAAAGTATCTGTTCACCTACCTGAAACGGAGGGGTGCCGGTAACGTTGAAGCTTACAGTAAAATGTGTGTTGGTAGGCAGGCAATCTAGTACAGGCTTCCCAACTGCCGGCTTGATAAAGTTGGTATCCACATAATACTTGTAGATATAACAACTATCGAATTTTTCAATTTCCTGTGCATTGCAGTACGCTATACCGTCAAAAGTAAGACATGGGTTTTTACAGGTCAACACGCCAACTACACCCATGTTTTTGACCAGTTTTTCAAATTGAATCTCGAAAAACGTGGTTTCACATTCTGTTTCCTTTTTATAGACGCCCGGCGTACAATAGATCGTGCCTTCATAGTTCAGGCACGGCTGTTCGCAATTAATCAAGCCAACTAATCCTTTATAGATCGTATCCCGGGGCTCTACGATAATCTGGCGCGTATAGGTAGTACAACTCTCGGTATGCATGGCCAATTGGCTGCTGCAAATCTGCTGCCCGAAAAATTCCACACACTGCCCTTCACAAATGGTTACACTCGGCTGAACCACTGTTGGAATAGAGGGATCAAAACCTATGGAGAAGGTGCGGGTATGGCATGGGCCCAGTTGTATGGTATGTTGACCCGGTTGACAATAATTGGTGCCCAGGTAGTTAAAGCAGGGTTCCAAACAGCTTATTACCCCTACCTGGCCTACATTTTCCGCAAGAAATGGCTCCACAACCACCAATGCCTGTGTGGTATATACGCAGTTTCCCGTTATATGTACAGCGGTTACATGATACAAAGTAGTCACGATGGGCGATACCGATATGGATGGCCCTCCTGCACCTGTATCCCAGCTATAAATGAAGGAGGGATCAAAATTAATAACCGTCAGTATGGCTTCGTCACCTTCACAAATACTGACTGTTGGCACTATGGGTTCCTCAAATTTTTGGGTAATGGTAACAACCGTTATCTTACATCCAAGCTGGTAGGTATACACACCCGGACTTGTATATTCTACCCCGTCTACGATACAAACCGGTTCGGCGCAAGAAAGCTGACAAAAGAAAAATTCTTTTTCAGCACCAATGGAAATTTGGAATGCGGCCAAGCTGCCACCTTCACAGCTAATGGCTGAACATTCGCAAAAGGCCAGGGAATCTGACGGTTCAGTGGACACCAAATGCCAGGACACCCAAATGGAGTCCAGCCGAATTGTATCGAGCCCCATATAGTTGCTATCTAATGCAATGGTTACTTCCAATCCGGTACTGTCGCCCACAAAGTGCATTACATCAGGAATATGCCATTTGATAACAATGGAATCCAGGCTGCCCGGACAAGCTTCCTTAGGCGGGCAATATTCTCCATTCCCACCAATGGGCAGGCCGAATGTAAAGTTGCACGTTAAGCCCTGAATGGTATAGGTAACCGGGGCCCCGGAACAAATATGATTTGGGCCATCTATCCCGCCACCTGAACAATCACAAGTTACAGGGCCAGGCAATGCTGTACCTATGCCACTCAATACCTGAATGTTAAAGCTGCACTGACTACCCTGTACTCCGCTGATAGCCATTACATAGGGTAAAAGCGACGTGATATTGGATACAGTCAAAGTATCTATAGTGTTGGCCAAAATAGTATCCAGGGCCAATGGCACAGGTTGTGGATTGCAATCTTCTTCCCGAATGGAAAACACCAGTGCTGAACTGCCCGGATTGCAATCGAATACCTGAATTTGCAACGACATGTCTTCATAACACGAGGAAATCCGCATAAATCCGCTTGCCATACCAAAAGCGTCATCCGTCAGCCCTGCGTTGGAACCGCAATATTGATCCAGGTAGTTCCCGCAAAGCAGTGGGGCGTATTGGCAGGAATCGGCAATGGCTGTCGGAAAATTGAAATTCTGACAGTTTTGTGCCAATGAAAAAGCTGCTGAGCAACAAAACACAAGTGTGAATAGGAATCTGTTCATGACGCTTGCCTTTAAAATGGTTTAATGGGGCCGGGAGGGGAGTTAGAGCTTCACTACCTTCCCTTGGGTAATTATTGTTTTGTGTTTATCGACCCATTGAATCAGGTACAATCCTGCCGGCAATGTAATCAGATTCAACGTACAGGTTTCTTCTTCCAGCAGGATCACCTCCTCTTTTTCCATGACAATCCTGCCTGTCGCATCCAGCACCCTCAGGCTCGCCCCCTCCCGTTGGAAGGGGCGAGTGAGGCTAACTAAGGCGTTTCCATTCGTCGGGTTTGGAACGATTTTTAGCGCTCCGGAAGCAGTAGTGTTTGTGTTCACCGGATTTTGCTGGGTGGTTAAAAGGGATTCATAAGGGTTTCCAATGGTGTGCAGGGTTTTATTGGTAATCACAGGCGTATTTTGATCAAAGTAAATAGCAGCGCTATTGATAATTTCGGTGCCTGGCAACAGGTTGTTTTTCATGGCAATCCGGTATTTTACAAATCCTTGAGAAGCAAATTCATTGGCTCCCGAATCCGGCAAGGCAATAGGATCAAACAAGAAACTTAATATGCCAAACTCACTGATTTTCAGTTGATAAGGATGGCTTGAGGCGCCTTCCTTCAGCGTGGCCAGATCCAGGTAACCCGATATCGTGTCGCGTATTTCCACCCGGAAAGCCGTATCGGTGCCGGTATTCTGGAAGCGGATCAGGTATTCCAGCGTAATACCCTGAGCTATGATGTGATCCTCCCCAACGCCCAACGGTAATCCTGTTTTATCGTTCGGGTCAAATGATCCAATATTTTGCCGGCACTCAATATCCGTACTGAAATTGCCATCGTTTTGCGGAAACTGGAAGCTGTATCCGGTACTGAATGGGAAATCGCCACATCCTTCAATAACAAGCGTGGGTGTACTGTTGCCGGGATGCCCGGGTGCCTGGTTTACAATAATGGTAACCGTGGCGCCATCAGGGTAAAGGACAAAGGTGGTGTCCTGACCGCCTCCTAACTGTAAAGTAGCCAGCTTGAAAATAATCACGTCTTCTACTATAATATACTCCACCGCCTGCTGCATATCCAGCCCAACATTGGATATGGTGAGTACTACCGAATCACCTGCGCAATAACCATTTACTTCCAGACTTGAGCCATCCCATTCCGGGCTGAACCCAAAGCACAGGGAATCAGGGTAAATATGAGCCTCAGCGCAATGCGTTTGCCCCAATACGGTACTGTCGCAGTCCAGCAGTACTGTAAGTTGAAAACTTCCACCACTCAACTCCGGCACTGTACCTACCTGAAACCACAGGGTGTCTCCCATCTGCGTATAGGGCAAGGTGCTGCTCACCGGACTCAGGTAAGGATCCAGCTCCACCGATA
Source organism: Saprospirales bacterium (assembly GCA_003448025.1). GTDB lineage: Bacteria > Bacteroidota > Bacteroidia > Chitinophagales > Saprospiraceae > M3007. The sequence continues at coordinate 4,392 of DLXL01000540.1, forward strand.
TCCAGGCATCCGGCGCGGGGGCTGTGCCGTAGTTATAATACCTTACCGAGTACGTATTTTCATGACAACGTCGTAAAAAAGGCACACTCACATCCACATCCAGCAACGGACATTCATACACTGCCTGCACCGGAAAATCAGCGTAAAGGGTATCACCGGGCTGCAGAATATCCATTTGAATAGAATCTTCGCAAGGCGACCAATAGGCAGAAGGTGGCAACACGGATACGAACCAGACGCCGGTGTCCAACCCAATCGAGTACTCCCCCATGGAATCGGTAAGGGTATACACGGCGCCCGGTTCGCCACTTGCCGTTACAAGCCAGCCGGCCATTCCCGGCTCACCTGCATTTTCCACACAATCTTCTATTTCGTCGCGAATTACGCGTCCTGCTACATGATTACTCCAGGCAAAGCCCAGCGCATCCGTATGTATCAGCCAGGCCTGTAAATCACCTTTTGTGCTGAAGGATGCCGTTTGTCCGGCAATAATGAAGCCGTTACCATCGGCAGAAGGTTCTACATCCCAGCAGATATCGCCCTTCAGTCCTCCATAAGTACGGAACCATAACAAGTCTCCCTGTGCACTTACACGAGCCAAAAAACCATCCCGGCTCACCGAACCTTCAGGAATGTGCTCGCCTGCCAGCACTATGTCGCCATTGGCAGTTTCCAGTGCGTCATAAACCTGTTGCAGCCCTGGCAGGGAAATCGTGCGGGTCCAAAGTGTATCCAGTTGGTCATTGAAGGCTACCACCATTGGGTCACGCTGGTCCGGATCTCCCACGCCATCGGTGCCAATCAGCAAATAGTGTCCACCTTGCACCTGAATAAGTTTGGCGGGTCTTTGACTCCGTGGCATAGGCAACAACCAGGAATCCAGCGAATCCCCGAAGTTGCTCAGCCGAACCACCACAAGATCGTCGAGGTTGGGTAAATTGAAGGCAGAACCGGCTGCCAGCACCTCGTTATTGGGCAATACTGTGGCAGTTTCTGCCCTGCTGTACAATCCGTATTCCAGCACTTTGGTGAACTGGATGCCTCCGGTAGCGGTGGTTTTTTGGGCCAGAAACTGGGGGATAAAATCGTTGTTTCCGTCTGGAAGCATTTTACCGCCTAACAGTAAGTAGTCATTCCCCCATTTTTCAGCATCAAAAAGTGTTTTAGCCGGGTAGGTCCAGCTGTCAAGCAATGCTCCATCAGCATCCAGGTGCAGCATTTGGATATCTGCCATAGCGGAAAAACTGCCGGTTTGGCGTTGGATTCCAAATGCCATCCATTGGTTAGCACCGGTTGGCCAAAGGCTGAGCGCGCTTTCATCCACAGCAGGTAAACCCCATTGGTTGGTTTGGGGCTGTTGGCCCAGGCTGTCAGTTTTCAGAAAAAAAACATCGGTATCTGTGCCTGATGTATCTGCTACACTGCCCACCGTTACCAAGTCTCCATTGGGCAAAACGCGAAGGGCAAAACCGCGTTCATTACCCGGGCCGCCGTGCCAGCGTTGCCACCCTTGCGCCTGCATCCTGCTGTTCAGCAGCAGAAAGCAACTGCCCAACAGGAGCAGGCTGCGAAGAAGTGTATGGTATTGGGTGTGCATGGTGTTTAAATCGTATTGATGATGCAAACATGGGGAGGGTATGGGATTTTATGCGAGTACAAAAAAAGGTTATTCTCGGATTTTTTATACATTTACCGGGGTAAAAAAGAAACTCTGAATGATCTTTTTATCGCATAGGTAATGATGATTAATTCCTACAACCTCTGCGCCTCTCCGCCTCTGCGGTAAAAATTACTTTTGAGACAGCCTACTGATCAACATAATTCAACACAATTACATGAAACAAATCCTTACTCTCTTTCTGTGCTGGTCTTGTCTTAATCTGCTTTCGGCCCAAAAGACCATCCGGATGGATGATCCACCCAAAGCCTATCCTCCTGCAGTTTCAAAGGGGGAGTTTTTGGGCGAAATTCCTGCACTTCGATCTTTAAAGCAGCGAACAGATGTGCCAACAGAGGTTCCGGCCAAACTGGCCCAAAAGCGGAACTACTTTTTTGCCAATAAGATCAATAACCCTGATTCAGAACCACAGAATGGCGATCCGTTAGCCACTCCTACTGCGGAAAATCGGGAAAGCGGACCGGAAGTAACCATGATACACAACCTTGAAGGGTTGCGGGATCCGGGTGGTATAACCCCTCCGGATCCAACCGGTGATATCGGCAAAAATCATTACCTTCAAATGACCAATGCTTCCGGTGGCTCCTGGATTCAGGTATGGGATAAAACGACCGGGCAATCCGTGTATGGCCCAACGCTTAGCTCAGGAATCTGGAGTCAGGTTAATACCGGAAGCATTGGCGATCCGATTGTACAGTACGATCATGAGGCGGAACGCTGGCTTATCATGGAATTGCAGGGGGTGTTTACCAATGAATTATTGCTGGCAATTTCAGACGATAGTGATCCCACGGGATCCTGGAAAGCCTATCGGTTTCAAACGCAGGGCTTTGGAGATTATCCAAAACTTTATGTGTGGAACAATGCCTATTTCATTACAGTGAACGAAATTACCAGTGGAAATGAATGCTCCGGATATGCGCTGGAACGTGAAGCCATCCTGAACGGAGAACCATTCTTTGATCTGTACCGTTTTGTGATGCCTAACTACGAGGCTATTGCTTACCAGCCGGCCACCGGCGCCGATTGGGAAGGAGCCACGCCACCTCCGCCCGGCAGCCCCGGTTATATTTTCAGGGTGTATGATGACGGCTGGGACGGCGGACAAGATCATTTGCAAATTTGGGAGGTGAATGTAGACTGGGATGATGCCTCTGCCAGTAGTATCACTGGACCGGAAAAAGTGTTCCCTGCGCCCTTTGAAACAAGGGTGTGTTTCGGCGGCGGATTGTTCGATTGTATTGAACAACCGGATGCCGGGGCGCCAAGGTTGACAGCTTTGGAAAATATCATTATGTACCGTGCCCCTTATCGCAACTTTGGAACACATGAATCGGTGGTATTGAACCACGTTTCTGACGTATCCAGCCAGGTAGGTGATGGTGGCGACGCTGCGGTACGCTGGTATGAGCTGCGAAAGGTTGGGGCCGGTAACTGGCAGATTCACCAGCAGGGTACCTATGCGCCGGATTTGCAAACCAACCGATTCATGGGCACCATTTGCACCGATGAAGCAGGAAATATTGCATTAGGGTATTCCGGCGTGGGCCCTACCGTATTTCCCGGCCTGTACCTTACAGGAAGGAGGGTTACAGACCCAATCGGAGAAATGCCGGTTGAAGAATATACACTTGCTCCAGGGGCTAAATCACATACCTACGGCAATCGATGGGGCGATTACAGTAATATGAGTGTGGACCCGGAAGATGGCCGCACTTTTTGGTTTACCGGGGAATATCAGCCTGCGAATGCTAATTGGGGTACCCGAATTGGCGCTTTCAAACTACAGGTGGATACTTTTGATCTGAAGCCAATTGCATTGCTTTCCCCACAGTCATCTGCGTTGCTGACAAATGGTGAATCCGTAAAGGTGAAAATCCTCAATGGAGGGTTGGTTACAGCTGAGAATTTTTCGGTTTCGTTGCTGGTTAATGGAAACCTTATCGCAACGGAAAGCGTACCCGGCCAGATTGCTCCAGGCCAAAGTCTGGATTATATTTTTGCTGCAACAGTAGATATGCCGGTGGTTGGATTTGATTATCAGGTAAATATCATTACCCATTACCAACCGGATCAGTTCACCAGAAATGATACGCTGAAAACGCTGGTGCAAAAATTAACCTCTAATGACGTAGCCCCTGTTGGACGTTACAACCTGCCAGGTTTAGTATGCGGTTCAGAAACCGACTTTGGAATTATCTTCAAAAATGCATCTGGTTTGCCACTTACCAGTGCTAAAATCCACTGGCGGATTAATAACCAGCCTTTTAATATCTATGAATGGACCGGTAACCTTCCTCCAGGTGCAAAAGATACCATTGATCTGCACGCCACCGGAATTAAAGATGGTTTGAACGGCTTAAAAATTTTCACCACTGATCCCAATGGTGTTCCAGACGAAAGAACCTCCAACGATTCGCTTTCAGCCATAAAATTCATTGGTAATCTGGATGGTACCTATCTTACGGCAGAGGCTGAAACCACCAGTGGCGTGTTAGGCTGGGAATTACGCAGCCAAACCGATGTACTGCTTGCGTTGGGAGAGTTGAGTGCCGGGCAGAATTTTTCACTCATCTGCAGTGATGATGCTACTTGTTATAAGTTCTACCTGAAAGCAAACTCTTTTAACTGGCAGGGTCATTTCAGATTGTTGGACATTTATGGAAATGTGCTGGTCGAAGCCACTGAAGCCAATGCAGATCCACAGTTATATAATATTTGTACGCCTGCACGTGTGAATGTTGACCTCGGTGCATTTGGTTTGTCCAGTCCGGTTTCAGGTCCGGGTCTTTCCAGCACTGAGCCTGTGACTATCCGGTTCCGCAATTTTGGCTTAACGCCACAAACAGGCATTGAACTCTCTTACCGATTGAA
>DLXL01000540.1:9048-11812 GCA_003448025.1 Saprospirales bacterium
CCGATTGAATGGTGGAACCTGGAAAACAGAAACGTTTGGTAACACCCTGAATGCCGGTGCTACCACAGAATATACTTTTTCTACCACTGAGGATTTAAGCACCCTGGGCGGTACCTATACCTTTGACCTAAAGGCAACCGTACCCGGCGACCAAAAGCCGGAAAATGATGCAACCTCGGTGGTTGTGAAAAATCGCGCTAATAGGGATCTTGAACTCCTGAGTGTTCGCCCGACACAGGCATGTAATGATCCGTCTTTTTCCTTGGTAGGTGCTACTATTCGTAATAATGGACTTGGGGAAGAATTTACTTTTGAAATTGAAATTGTGGTCAACGGTGTGCCACAAACCACGGTTCCGGCTAACATGTTTTTGCCTCCTGACCAGCAGATTGAATACACGGTATATGCGCCGGCAGTTCAATTTGGTCAGAATACGGTTGAGTTGAATATCACCAATGTACAGGAGCAGGGAGAAGATGAATTCCCTGCTAATGACAACGGCTCAACCACTTTTAGCATTGTTGCAGATGGATTCCCAATTCAAATGTTTTTCGGTACCAATGACTCTCCATGGCAAAATACCTGGCAAGTGAAAGACGATCAAAATAATGTGGTCGCGTCTGGCGGTCCTTACCCAAATGCTTTCAGTTTCTACGGCGAAGAGTTATGTTTGAAGGAGGGCAAATGCTATACTTTCCACCTCTACGATTCCGCTGGGAATGGTATGGATGGCGGTATAGTAGATATTTACCACCTGTTTGGCGGGTCTTTGTGGTCATACACCGGGGGTAATTTTGGCTCTGAGCTGGTGGGTAATTTTTGTGCCCAGAATGCTTGTGCTGGTTTTGGGTTCACCGCCACGGTGGAATGCCCGTCTCCACAGAATGGCAAAATAACGGTGAATCCTGTTGGTGGTACGCCTCCTTATCAGTATAGTCTGGATGGCAGCAACTTTCAGGCAGATCCGGTTTTCTCTAATCTGGGTATTGGCGTTTACTTCGTGTATGCGCTTGATGGAAACAACTGCGGCTACCAGTCAGAAGTGGATCTGTGTACGGTAAGTACCTCAGCGCCGGAAGTGAATCGTAAAATGACGGTTTCACCTAATCCAACCAGCGGCATAGCCCAACTGGAACTTCCGGTATTGGATGAAGAGCAATTTGTAGTGTGTGAAATCCTGGATGTAAAAGGTAAACCCGTACAACAAACCAGACTGGTTCGATGGGATCAGACCTTAAGAGGTATGGCTATCCTGGATAAACAGCCTGCGGGAGTGTACTTTGCCAAAGTGCGTGCAGGCAACAAAACCTATCTCGCTAAAATCGTTAAAAAATAAAGATAAAGTCAAAGCCGTAAAGCCCTTCAAACACAGTTTAACACATTTCAACATAAATTTTGTTTGCCCAGGTGTTTTTTGGCACGGTTTTAGAAAACAACATATTCAGAAAGGGCTAACATTTGATTGGTTAATTGTTTTCATGGTTATGTTGTGAGCCGCCCAGACGAAAAGTCTGGGCGGCTTTTTGTTTTACAGAATATTGACTTCCGGCTCCAGCCTGATGTCAAATTTTTGCTCAACAGATTGGATAATTGAATGAGCAAGTGCCTTAACCTCCGCTCCGGTAGCGCCGCCATAATTTACCAGCACCAGGGCTTGTTTTTCATAACAACCGGTATTTCCTACACGTTTTCCTTTCCAGCCACATTGCTCTATAAGCCAGCCTGCCGGAATCTTTACCAGCCCATTTTCAAGTGGGTAATATGGCGCATGTGGATGGGAGGCTAATATGGATTGGAGCACCTGCTGAGAGGTTTCCGGGTTTTTAAAAAATGAACCACAGTTCCCAAATTGAGCCGGATCAGGTAATTTCGAGGAGCGAATTTGGATCACTGCCCTGCTGATATCGGCAATTCCGGGCAAATTAACTCCGTTGTTTTCCAGTGTTCTCTGAATATCTCCATAAGAGGTATTCAGGTGATGTTTATGCTTTGTCAGGGAAAAAACGACCGAACTGATGCACCATTTCCCTCTTTCTTCCTGCTTAAAAATGCTGTCGCGATAACCAAATCTGCATTCATGGTGCGAGAAGGTTTTCATTTTCCCGGTTTCGAGAGATACGGCTTTCAATCGTACAAACACATCCTTCAACTCAACGCCATATGCGCCAATATTTTGTATAGGGGCTGCTCCTGCCGTGCCGGGAATCAGGCTCAAATTTTCTACACCACCGAGGCCATTTCTGACAGCCCACAAAACAAATTGATGCCAGTTTTCTCCGCCTCCAACCTCCACCCAAACCTTGTTTTTGAAGGTTCGAAGGAGATTGATTCCGGTTATACTGTTTTTCAACACAAGCCCCCGCAGATCACCGGTTAGCAACATATTACTGCCACCACCTAAAATCATTATTGGTTGGATTCCGGTACGAATACAATGGCGTAACTCTTTTACACTGTGAATTTCGGCAAAATGAGCAGCCTTTGCCTCCAATCCAAACGTATTGAATGGTAACAGTGAGATGTTCTGTTGAATGGTCATGTGATGAATGCGGGATTATTTCCCAAATAGACAGGCTGCCTGCCGGATGAGTAAATCTACCTGTTGTATTTCATAATCTTCGTATCCTTTGCTCCAGGCAATGCGAATCTTGTCCAGTTCATTCCGACGAATTTTTTTCATAACTTCCTGGTTAAGTGGATATTGTGAACGGTAGGTCATGATCTCTGTTTCCGGATTGTAGACCCCATCATCCGGGACTGGCTC
>DLXL01000540.1:11919-18409 GCA_003448025.1 Saprospirales bacterium
GGATTGTAAACCCCATCATCCGGGACTGCATTTTGCAGTGTAAAACTACTGCCGTCCATAAACTTGATTATGGCTACACTGTTTTGTTCCAGCCGGCCAAATGCTTTTCGCGCGTTGGCATCCTGAATGGTGAAGGTAAGCAGCAAGGCCGCATTCTGCCCTGTTATCGCAAGCGCAGCTTCACAGATTACATGCGTTTTGCCTTGTAAATAGTTTTTAAGCGCAGGATTGGTATATCTGAACCATTCACTCCGTGTCATTTCTTTCGATATTTCTCCTGAAAATTCATCACGGGTAGTAGAGGCAATAACACAAGGGGGCGTGGGCGGATTCAGCATCACATCGCTGGCCGGATTATATTTGGCCGTTTGTTTTACCAAAATATTGGAAGCAGGTGCAGGCGCCTTTGCAGGGGCGGGAATGGCCTCTGCAATTTCATCTATGGCTGGAGCAGATTTGGCTGGTTCCGGCATTGGGGGGTAAATTTCATCGAATACCTGCCTGGTTTGTTTCCAGGCTTTAGGCAGGTTTTTACGAACCGAAACGCTATCTTCCAAAGGTATTGTTTCCATCCACTGCCGCAATTTATGGACTTTGGTGCTTTGCGTGCTGATCTTCTTATAACGCTCCTTTGCGCTCTTTGCCTCCCGGCCAAGAGAATCAACTGTAGTCTTCGCTACGGTAGAGTCTTTTTTAGCCAGGCTCCATTGTTGCATAGCCAAGCCCTGAAGGCTGTCTGCAAATCCCTCCTCCAACCTCAAAGTACTATCCAGATCTAAGGTGGTTGTGAACAGGCTGGTGAAAAGCGACTGAAGACTTGAAAGAGGAAGGCTGTCCAACACAGGCAGCTCTTCCGGTCTGCTCTGTGCGAGAAGATGGCTTGAGTTGAATTGGAGCAACAAAAGACCAACAATGAGGCTTAATCTTATTTGGGAGCGCATTTAGTCTATTTTTGGGCAAAAGTAATTGGGCTTTGCGGTTTTTCGCCTCTGCATTTTTCAAAACAACCGAAATATGAAGTATTTAACCTCAGCATTTTTAGTCAGTTTAACCTTTCTCCTTGCCTGTAACGGGGGAGAAAATGCTCCAACCAATCCAGTTATGGACTTTGTTCAAATTCCGGTAACCTATCCGGTTACGCAAAAGGATACTTCAGTATCCGATTTATACCATGGCACCGCCATTTCCGATCCCTATCGGTGGCTGGAAGATGATCAAAGTGCGGAAACCAAAGATTGGGTTTCCAAACAAAACATTGTAACCAACGGCTATTTGAGTCAGATTCCTTTCCGTAATAAAGTGAAGGAACGTCTGGAGCAGATCTTCAATTTTGAAAAATTCGCTCCACCCTTCAAAGAGGGCGGTAAATACTATTTCTTCAAAAACGACGGACTCCAAAATCAAAGTGTGCTGTATGTACAGGAAAACCTGAACAGTCAGGCATCTATGGTATTGGATCCAAATAAGTTCAGCGAAGATGGCACTACCTCATTGGGAGAACTGGATTTTTCCAAAGATGGTCGATACCTCGCTTATTCTACCTCTGTTGGAGGGTCTGATTGGCGAACCATTGTTGTCAAAGACCTGCAAACCGGCCAAATGCTGGAGGATAAAATTGAATGGGTAAAGTTTAGCGGTATTTCCTGGAAGGGCAACGGGTTTTACTACACCCGGTTCCCGGAACCCAAAAAGGGCGATGAACTCAAGGCCGCCAATAAATTCGGGGCAGTGTATTACCATACCTTGGGAAAGGCACAATCAGAGGATCAGCTTGTGTATGCCGATAAGGCTCATCCAGATCGTTCTTTTGGTGGAGAAACTACAGATGATGAGCGATTTCTGACGGTTTCAGGATGGGAAAGCACCAGTGGCAATGCCTTGTTTGTGAAGGACTTAAGTGCCGGTGATAAAAACTTTGTTCCTATTGTGACCACCTATGAAAAAGATTTTGCTGTGGTGGATAACATTGGAGATAAGTTGTTGATTCTCACCAATGATGGCGCCCCAAACCAGCGCCTGATTTTGGTTGATCCAAAGAAACCGGAACCGGCAGCCTGGGAAACCTTGATTCCGGAAGATCCTTCAGATGTGTTACAAGGCGCATCTATTTGCGGCGGTAAAATTGTTTGCACTTATTTGCACCATGCTTCCAGCAGTCTACGGGTGTTTGATCTGGGTGGAAAGCCGATCCAGGAAGTGAAACTCCCTGAAATTGGAACGGTAGGCGGGCTGAGCGGCAAACCAACAGATCAAATGGCTTTTTTCTCGTTTACCTCTTTCCTGCGTCCTGGAACTATTTACAGCCTGGATATGAATACGCTGGAAATAAAGGTCTTCAAAGCGCCCAAACTTGATTTTAATCCGGATTTGTTCACAACGGAACAAGTTTGGTACACCAGTAAGGATGGTACCAAGGTGCCTATGTTTATCACCCGTAAGAAGAACATTGCCTACGATGGCCAGAATCCAACCCTGCTGTACGGTTATGGAGGATTCAACATCAGCCTGACGCCAACATTCAGTGCCTCCAGGGCTGCATTATTGGAAAACAATGGCATTTATGTGGTAGCTAACCTGCGCGGCGGTGGAGAATTTGGCGAAAAATGGCACAAGGCAGGCACCAAATGCCAAAAACAAAATGTGTTTGACGACTTTATCGCCGCTGCAGAGTATTTGATTGAAAAGAAATACACTTCACCGGCACGCCTTGCTATACAGGGGGGCTCAAACGGTGGGTTGCTTGTGGGCGCCTGCATGACCCAACGCCCGGATCTTTTCGGGGTTTGTTTCCCTGCGGTTGGAGTATTGGATATGCTTCGATATCATCAGTTTACCATTGGGTATGCCTGGGCTACAGACTATGGGCGGTCTGATAATCCGGAAGAATTCCCATGTTTGTTGAAATACTCGCCACTGCACAACATTAAGAAAACAGCATATCCGGCCACTATGGTAACGACCGCCGACCACGACGATCGGGTGGTGCCGGCTCACTCATTCAAATTTGCGGCGGCCTTGCAGGAACATCAACAAGGGTCCAATCCAACCCTCATCCGGATCGAAACCAGTGCCGGTCATGGCGCGGGAAAACCAACCTCCAAATTGATTGAAGAATCCGCAGATCTGCTTTCATTTATGTTCTACAACATGAAAATGAAGGTGATTTACGGAGATGTAAAACAGTAAGGAGTACATGAGTGAAGAGTACATGAGTGTAGAGGGAGGTCGTTCGGCTTGGCATTCCTTTAGGGCCTCTGGCCCTAAAAATTCCAAGCTCAACGCGCCACATCTTCACTCATGTACTCATTACCTTTTCACAATGGTCTCCACAGCGAGTCCTTGTGCTGTTTGAATGCGCAACTGATAACTTCCGGCTGGCAGGTTTTTGAAATCCAGCGGAATGTTTTGTTCCGTTGCATTGCGAACGGTCCAGGTATGAATGACTTTGCCGGCAGCATCCCAAAGGCTTAGATGCAAGGTTTGAGGCTTGGGAAAAGATACAGCAAGCCATGCTTTTTCATTAGCAGGGTTAGGGAATACCTCAGTAAAAAAGCCTTCAGTTACTTCTTTATTAGAAACGGTTTCGGTCAGTGTAAAATCATAACTGGATGTGCATCCATTATTGTCGGTAATAATCAGGGTATAGTCACCTGCTGCAGCTCCGGTAAGATCTTCCGAAGTGGCCACAGTAATGTTGTTCTTCAACCAGTTGTATTGATATATTCCTGTACCGCCTGCTACATCAATATACACGGCGCCGTCAGACATTCCCGGATGAGGCTGTTCAATACTGGCAGGTACTGCTGTTATAGCGGGTGGATTGACAATAGTAGACGTTAACACCAACTCGCAATCTACGGCATCTGTAACAGTGGCAGAATAGGTGCCTGGCGTCAAATTGTTCACATCTGCAGCAGTTGATCCATTTGACCACAGGTAGGAATAGGGTGCCGTTCCTCCTGTTACCATTGCTGAAAGGGTGCCATTATTGCCATCATAACAGCTGGGGGGTACACCGGTTAAGGTGCCGGTGATGGCACAATCTGCAGCCTCGCAATCTTCTGTATGACCTTCTATGGCACGAATACAGCCCATCTGGTCCATAACGACAACCAGATAGGATTCGCCGGACGCCAGAATATCTCCGTTCTGGTTGCCGGAAATCTGATAAGGACCGATGCCTCCGGAGACTTCAACTTTCAACTTGGTTACATTGGTACTGATGCATTTTTCCGTTACCTGAAGGTCAATCGGAACAAATGGTTCATTCTGAGCCCCATCAGTCAATTGGATGCAAAATGTGCCTTGCTGAATCCCTGCTGTGCTTACCTGGGAACCAATCTGAATGTAATAAGTATTTCCGGCAGAGAGGGCTCCCAGCGTGATAAAACCATCACAGCGAAGTGGATTTACTTCACAGCGAATATTGGTGAGATTATTGCAAGCCCCTTTCCAAACGGCCAGCACATGCGGAAAATCTGCGCCTGTATTGATTCGGATAGATCCGGAAGTCGGTGCGGTAAAGCTATACCAAACATCGTGTGAAAGGTAGGGCACACAAGGTGGCCTGACGCCCGAAAATCCTGCTCCAATATTTGACCCGGATGTGCAATCTCCACCTATCGTTAACGCCAGGGCTTCCTGACAATGCCCATTTGGAGGTGTGATCTGGTTTTTTTGTACAAGAGAAGGGCAAATGCTGCCTTCCACCGTAGCAAATGTGCCGGAAACCTGTATCCAATAGGATTGACCAGCTGATACATTGCTGCAAATCAGATCCTGGCCTTTGTGGTTGGTTGCTACCTCACTCAACTGATCACATCCTCCCGAATAAAGCGTGATGATGTCAGAAAAATTAGCCTTGCTTTGAAACTCCAGATATTCGCCGGTTAAAAGATTCGGTGCAATAAACTGATACCACAAATCATGACGTGCAAGCAGGTTGTGGCTGGGCAGGGTAGGGGATGTCCCTGCAAACAGATTTGTGGTTGCATCACAGGCGTTCCCCGGAATCAGCGTTTGAGCTTGCAAACAATCGTCGTTTGCCGGTGGCTGCGGCATTTGCCCCACTTGATTTACCTGCACACACATCACTCCTCTTGGTTTGCCAAACATTCCTTCTGTGCCACTTACCCGGATTAGATAAGTATTGCCGCTCGTCACCTGAAAATAAGTGCGCTCGCCGGTGAATCCATGCTCATCCCGGTTGTTGCAAAATAATGGCTGCAGAGATGAACAGTCGCCGGTGAAAATATCAACCACATCATTAAACCTGGCATTGGAAACAAATTGAGCAGTGCCGGTAAAATCGGCGGTCCAGGTATACCATAATCCACCTGTACTTCTACCGGCACAACCGGATGCCGGGCCGTCGAGTAAGGCATTCAGGTTGTTTTCCTCCAAACAGTTCTGTCCGGTTAGCAAGGTTCTGGCATGTAAACAAATATCTGTGGAGGTTCCATTGCCGGTAATTTTAATGTTGTCCAAACCGGCCCACCAACCAAAATCCTGTCCGTCATCATATTCAAAAATAACACGCATTTGCTTGGAGCGGTAAGGCGACAGGTCAAGTTGAGCATGAACGTATTGATGAAAATAGGGGCCTCCAACATTCCCCTGCGACTCCCTGACGACAAACTCCTGACCATCTTCCTGTTGGACAATTACTGCAATTTTTTCTGAGTAATACCGGAGAATTACGTCAAAATCAACCGTGAAAGTACTGAATTGAGATCCGTCGAACCATGGAGAAATTAATCGGGCAACAGAATATGGCGCATTCGCACCTAGAAAATCATCATCAAAAAACACAAAACAACTGCCATCCATGGAGTTGCTTCCACCAAGTGCTGCGCCTTCCGTGATAAGTCCAAATTTCCAGTCATCATTGCCGGTGAGAACCTCTGTTTCCCAACCAGCCGGTTTTTCACATCCGTTGAAGGATTCCACAATGACGTTAGTGCCCTGCCCCTTACCGGTGACAGAAAAATTGTCGATTCCTGCCCACCAATTGAATCCTCCGGCATCGTTATAGCGGAATATGATTCTGGCAGTTGGACTTTTGGTAAGCAGGGCAAGATCGAAAACAAGCGTTTCGTATTCGTATACATTCGTTCCGGTACTTCGGTATTGATCATATCGCCTGATCAAAGTTTCAGTGGTTCCATCGCTTAGTATCACATCAAAACTTTCATCAGCTTCGTTCCAATCACGATAATGCACATCTACAGAGAGTTCAATGGTAGGATACTGACTTGCATCAAATACCGGTGAAACGACATCCATGACAAAAGGCGGGGTTTGATCACCGGTGGCATCGTCATCAATGAACAAAAAGCACGAGCCGTTCATGCTTTGACCGAAGTTATCGTTGTTTTCAACGGCATCCCCTACATACCAAACCGGATTTTGATTGCCAGTCAGATTAACTTCCCAGTCAGCTGGTAAGCTGCATTCATTAAAGTCCTCAAAGATTAAGTTCGCCTGTCCA
>DLXL01000122.1 GCA_003448025.1 Saprospirales bacterium
ATTATCGCACTATGGCTTTTAAAAGCAACATAGAAAAATAAGCAGGAAAAAACAGCTTAAGATATATCACCAATACCTCTATACCGCCAAAATAAGCTTCCTGCTTCCCTTCCTGAATGGCTTGCAGGATTTTAGTAGCCAGCCTGGTCGGTTCCATGCCTTTCTCAGTGGCTTCATCCATTGTTCCCAGCTTTGAGCCATCACCTGTAAGTGCATTTTTGCTTACGTTGGTGCGGATAAACCCCGGACAAATGAGGGTTACTTTAATCTGATATTCAGCCAATTCAGCCCGAAGGCTATCGAAGAATCCATGTAGTGCATGCTTGGAAGCGGCATAAGAGGAACGGTACGGCGATCCAAATTTACCCGTCAGACTGGTTATGGTAACGATATGCCCCAATTGATGCATGATCATGTTGGGTAACAGCGCTTTAGTAAGTGCTATGGTACCAAAATAGTTGACAGCCATTAATTTTTTGTCGACTTCCAAGGTGGTATTCAGAGCAAGGGCTCTTTGCGAAATTCCACCATTATTGACCAAAACATCCACTTTTCCTACCTGTTTTAAGGTGTTTTCAACCAATTCAGGTATGGTATCGTGCTGTTCAAGATCCAGCTTTTTGACCAATACGGAGGCTGCGCCGGCAGTCAGGCAATCAGCGGCTACCCGATTCATTTCTAGTTCATTTCGGGCTGAGAGAATGAGGTGGGCGCCTTTTTCAGCCAGGCATAATGCCAGGGCTTCTCCAATTCCGGAGGATGCTCCGGTGATCCAAACACGCTTGTTCTTAAAAAAATCCATCATAACAGACTAGCATAAAGGTGACCAGGAATGGACCCTTGGTTTGCAAAGGTAAAAAGGATGTACGTTCATGGGTATTCAATTCTGAATCAATCAAATCTTAAGTGCGCATACAATTCAAATCAAACCGTGCATCTTTGTGTTGAAGTAGGGCTTGTTAGAGGATATCCATCTGATACGAAAAGGGATAGTCCTAGTTTGTGCAAACATATTCCATTGAAATTCATGACTAAAATAGTTACATTAACCCTGAATCCGGCGTTGGATAAAAGCACGGAGGTTGAAAAGTTGGTTGCGGAAAAAAAAATGCGTTGTAGTGCCATGAGGCTTGATGCAGGTGGCGGCGGTATAAATGTTTCCAAAGCTATCCGAAAATTGGGTAGTGAAACGGTTGCCGTATTTCCTTGCGGGGGGCATAATGGAGAAGTACTTTGTAATTTACTGGAACATGATGGGGTAAGCATTCAGCCTGTTCAGGTAGATGGTGAGGTTCGTGAAAATATTTCGGTGCGAGATCTATCCACAAATGCCCAATATCGGCTAACAATGCCTGGTCTCACCTTAAAGGAAAAGGATGCAGATCTGTGTTTAGAACAGATTAGATCCCTGCGTCCGGAATTTTTGGTGGCTAGCGGGAGTTTGCCGCCGGGGATACGGGATACTTATTACGAAAAGGTAGCAGGATTTGCCAAGGAAATAAAGGCAAAATTCATCCTGGACACTTCCGGGAAACCACTTCATGCGGCTGCAGATGAAGGACTTTTCTTGCTTAAGCCTAATATAGATGAATTAAGTGCTCTGGCGGGAGTTCCTGGGCTGGAGTTGAATCAGGTAGATGATGCAGCCGCTGATATTATTCGTCTAGGCAAATGTGAGATCGTGGTTGTATCGCTTGGTCCCCAGGGAGCAATTATTGTTACAAAAGATGGAGCAGAACACATTCCTGCTCCAATGGTCCAAAAACAAACTACCGTAGGAGCAGGTGACAGCATGGTGGCAGGTATGGTTTGGGCACTGGGCGAAGGAAAGACGTTTAGAGAAATGGGACAAATTGGTGTAGCCTGTGGCTCAGCAGCCACCATGAATGCCGGTACATCCCTGTTTAATACAGAAGATGTGTGGCGTTTGTATCAATGGATAAGGACATATGGTGAAAGATATCGCATCAAAGATTTCACATGATTCATATTGTGCGATTTAAATTTAAATTTATATTTCTATATTAGTTTAAATTTCAAAATTAAATTTTTATATTGCTTGATTTGCAGCCTGTAAATTGTATTTTTAAATTCCGGTTTTATTTATGCGCAGTTGGTGTTTGTCATGTCTAACTTTGCGTTTTCGAGAATGTACCACATCTGCATATGACGAATCTTGTACTATTTGGGCCTCCAGGTTCCGGGAAGGGAACACAGGCTGCTTTTTTGATTGAAAAATATAACCTCGTGCATATCAGCACTGGAGATCTGTTCCGGTATGAAATGGGGAATAATACTCCATTAGGGCTGGAAGCCAAGGCATTTATGGCCAAAGGCGAATTAGTTCCTGACAGCATCACCATTGGCATGTTGCGGAATAAGGTTGAAAAACATCCTGACGCTAACGGATTTATTTTTGATGGGTTCCCACGTACGATACCTCAGGCAGAAGCACTGGATGCTTTGTTGCAGAGTATGGGCACATCAGTATCCGGTTTGATAGCTCTGGTAGTGGATGATGAAGAAATTGTGGATCGAATTTTAAAACGTGGACAAACCTCCGGACGGTCAGATGATAATGATGAAACCACAGTCAGGAAAAGGATTGCGGTGTACAAAAATGAAACTGCACCTGTTTTTGACTATTACGCCGAACAGGGTAAAAGTATGAATATCAATGGCTTAGGCACCATAGATGAAATTGCTTTCAGGTTAAGTGAGGCAGTTGATTCGCTGATTTAAAAAAGAAGTAGCAGCGTATTAGTGTAGGGCCGTTTGAGAAGTACTACTTTTGAGCCGAAAAGGAACAAGAGTACCTTTTTTGTTTTCCTAAATAGAGTATTGTATGGCGCTTTCATCCACTCCGTGGCAAGCACTTTGGAACAGATTGCCTGCTCCCTTACAAAACAGATATTATCTCACCCTGGTAATCTTTTTGTTTATCATGGTGTTTTTAGATCGCCATAGTTTCTGGACGCAGTGGAAACTTTGGCGGGCGCAAAAGCAGTTAGAGGCTGACCGCACTTATTATCAGGCAAAGATAAAAGGGGCAAAGGAGGAGGCTGAAGATTTCGAGTTGACCAAGGAAAAGTTTGCCAGAGAGCATTATTACATGAAACGCGCCAATGAAGAGGTGTTCATCATACAGGAAGAAAAATAATTGAAGCGGGATCAATTGGAGAAATTTCCAGTATAAACCGCTCATCATTCATCGTTCATCGTTTTCCAACATGTCTGTTTTAGTTAATAAAGACTCCAGAATTATCGTTCAAGGTTTCACAGGAAAGGAAGGTACCTTTCATGCAGAGCAAATGATTGCTTATGGAACCAATGTAGTAGGTGGTGTAACACCGGGAAAAGGAGGTCAAAAACATCTTGACCGGCCAGTGTTTAATACAGTAGAAGACGCTGTGAAGCAGGCAGGTGCAGATACCAGCATAATTTTTGTGCCACCCGGTTTTGCCGCAGATGCCATCATTGAGGCTGCTATGTCAGGAATCAAGGTGATTGTAGCGATTACAGAAGGTATCCCGGTTCAGGACATGGTTCGTGCCAAAGCCTACATTTCTGATAAAGGTGTTCGTTTGATTGGGCCGAACTGCCCGGGTATTATTACACCTGATGAGGCAAAAGTTGGCATCATGCCAGGTTTTGTTTTCAAGAGGGGGCCTATTGGGCTGGTATCAAAATCCGGCACCCTGACATATGAAGCAGCGGATCAGATTGCAAAGGCCGGGCTTGGTATTACAACCGCTATTGGCATAGGTGGGGACCCTATCATTGGCACCACTACACGCGAAGCTATTGAATTATTCATGAATGATCCTGAAACCGAGGGAATTGTAATGATTGGCGAAATTGGCGGAGGTCTGGAAGCAGAAGCTGCCCGTTGGATTCGTGCCAATGGCAATAAGAAACCTGTTGTTGGTTTTATTGCGGGGCAAACGGCCCCTAAAGGCAGGAAAATGGGGCATGCCGGTGCGATCGTTGGAGGAGCAGAGGATACTGCAGCAGCAAAAATGGAGATTATGGCTGAAAATGGAATTCATGTGGTGAATTCACCTGCTCAAATTGGTGCAACTATTGCTAAATTAATGAGGAAATAGCATTTCCATAGACTTTATAAAGCGCATCTGTTCTGCCTCCGGCAAAGCAAATGCGCTTTTTTTTTATAGTTGAATTGCTGAGCACAGTGATCTCAAAAATCTTTACTATACTTGTCTTTAAAATCGTTCCACAATTATGCCTATCCGTTCAAATCACTTGATTGAAGAGGCTCCAACCTTGCAAGATCCACTGATGCCTTACGTGCCATCTCCAACCAAACCATGGAACGCACAAAGGATAGCACATTTGTATAAACGACTTGGATTTGGCGCATCTCTTGAACAAATTCAACAAGGGCTTCAAATGTCGCCTTCAGATCTTATTGATCAATTGCTCGAAACTGCCGCCGATTTGGGACCTCCGGATCCACCCTATTGGGGAGGTTGGACAATGGATGAGTATGCCAATAACCCAGATCCGAATCTGATATTTATCCACAGAGATGAACTTCGCCGCCGTTGGTTGGGCGAAATGCTGGAAGAAGGAATCCGATCTAAAATGGCATTGTTCTGGCATAACCATTTTGTAACGGAACTTGATGTATATCAATGTAATGCCTACCTGTGGAATTACTATTCCATGATCCATGATTATGCCTTTGGGAATTTCCGGATTTTCGCTAGAGAAATGGGTAAAACAGGTGCTATGTTGGTTTACCTCAACGGCAACCTGAGTGTGGCTGGCGAACCGAATGAAAACTACGCCCGTGAATTAATGGAGTTATTCACTATGGGTGAAAGTAATGGCTATACCCAGGCCGACATAGTGGAAATGTCGAAAGCGCTAACCGGGTGGAAAGCCAGCGGCTATTTATGCGATCCGCCCTATTATGACCCCAATTTGCATGATAATACCACCAAAACTATCTTTGGTCAAAGCGCCAATTTTAGTTTTACAACAGCGCATAACCTGATTTTCAGCGCGCGTGCGAATCAGGTATCACACTATATAACCAGTAAACTTTACAAGCATTTTGTTTATCAAAAGGTTGATAGTCAGGTGATTGAAGGATTGGCGCAAACATTCCGGGATGGCAACTGGGAAATATTGCCTGTGCTAAAACAACTATTCAAAAGCGAACATTTTTTTGAAGATGCCTACATGAATGCCCGGCATAAATCGCCGCTGGAATCTATGATTAACCTGTATAAAATGGCGAATGTGCCGGCCAGTGAAGTAACACAGGATCGTTGGAATGCTGTTGGATACTGGTCTTATCAATTAGGTCAGGAGATATTTAACCCACCGAATGTTGCCGGCTGGAAAGGATACAGGAACTGGATTAATGAAAGCACCCTGACTGCGCGCTGGAATTATAGTTCTGCGGTTGCTTACTGGCTTACCACGCAGGATCAAAGCAGGGAAAGTTTGAGAACTTTAGCT
Organism: Saprospirales bacterium; assembly: GCA_003448025.1. GTDB lineage: Bacteria > Bacteroidota > Bacteroidia > Chitinophagales > Saprospiraceae > M3007. The sequence goes on from DLXL01000122.1 coordinate 5,491, forward strand.
CAATCCCTCACAAATGATAGCAATGACCCAGTGTTGATTACTGCAGCACTAACAGAATTTTTCCTGGGGCAAACCCTCGATCCTGTTCACCTGCAATCTGCCGTGATTAATTTCAAATCCGGCATACCAGAAAATTATTACCTGGATGGCACCTGGAATCTCTATTGGGATGAAGCGCCCTATCAGATTGTAAATCTCCTGTATTACCTGGTAAAACTCCCTGAGTTTCAACTGGTATAATGCCCTCAGCCCTCCCTACACCTCATTTAAATTACGAAGATGAATCAAGATAAGGCACAACCAAGACATGGAGCTTCCATACACCATGGCGACGCGCATACGCGCGAGCACCAAATTTGGAGTCGGAGGGATTTCCTTTCGGCTACCGGGATACTGGGCGCCGGGAGTTTGTTGTTGGGTAATATGGGATTAAAAGCTTTCCAGCCAACGCCACTGATGGCTTCATTAGCCAATGGGGCGAATGACCGTATTTTGGTGCTTATTCGTCTGGATGGCGGTAATGATGGTTTGAACACCATCATTGAAAGGGGAAATTCGCATTATTACAATCTTCGGCCAACCATTGGCATTCAGGATGCTAACCTTTGGGCGCTAAGTCCGGAATATGGCATGCCTCAGATTACCAATGCCTTGCAACCCATGTGGGAAAACGGAATGATGAAGGTGTTATTCAACGTTGGTTACCCTGAGCCAAATTATAGCCATTTTCGCTCCTATGATATCGTTGCAACCGCCAGCGATTCTGATGTGGTATTGAATACCGGCTGGATGGGACGGTTTTTGGACAATGAATATGCTGCCTTTTTAGAAACGCCGCCAACCGTTCCGCCGGCATTGCAGATTGGCGTTCAAACGGATCTTTTATTTAAAGCGGATGTGGCTAATATGGCATTGGCGGTGAACAGTCCGCAGGAGTTTTATCAAATTGCGCAAACGGGTCAGCTTTATGATACTGCATTGCTGGGGAATAGCCCCAGAGAGCTGGAACTTGCGTTTGTTCGGCAAACCGCAAATTCCGCTTTCCGTTACGCGGAAACCATCAAAAATGCCTACGCCAGAGGAAAAAATCAGGTGAATTATCCCTCCAATAATTACCTGGCAGAACAATTGGCCATTGTTGCCAAACTGATCAAAGGCAACCTGGGTACTCGTGTGTATATGGTTCAAATCTATGGGTTTGATACTCATGCAGAGCAGCTTGATTTTCATTTGAATTTGCTAAAGAATCTGGCCGACGCTGTTAAAGCCTTCTATGACGACCTTGGTCACGGCGGTAATCAGGACTTGCCTAAAAATGTGCTCGGCATGACGTTTAGTGAATTTGGCAGAACCATTTACGAAAATGCTTCTCTGGGAACTGATCACGGCTGGGGGACACCCATGATGTTGTTTGGTGGAGAAATCGGCAATGGATTTGTTGGACAATACCAGGATTTAAGTAGCCCTGATCCATATGGTGATCCGGAATTTAGCCTGGATTTTCGCAGTATATACAGCACCGTGCTAAAAGACTGGATGGGCAATGATCCCGCCCTGGTGAATTTCGTTTTGGGACAGGAGCACAGCAATATTCCAGGGCTGGTTCCAGCCATTTTGCCGGCTCTTGGCGACAATGAAAAATGTGCCTTATTGGGACACAATCCAGTGTCCAATGATGCCAATGCCATTGAGATTAAATATGCCATGTTACAGGATGGCCCTGTCAGGTTGCAGATACTGGATACCGCAGGACATTTGCTACGTACCCTGGTTAATGAATATAAGGATCGTGGCGCCTATACCTTTGTTTTCAGGCCATCAGATTGGTATGTTTCACCCGGGAAATACCAGTATCGGTTACAGTCAGGAGGACAGATTTTCCAGCGGACATTTACCGTTTAGCAAAATCATACGGCAATAAGTCAGACGAACTGGGTTGTATCCAATGGCTTTTATTCGCAATTTTTGCGCTATAACTGGGCGTCAAATATATTTCTTCGATAAGGCACTTTGACGAAATCCAGCGTGCCTGGCTTGACACCCAGGAAGAATTCATAAGTGCCACGATCAGGCTGCCACCTGAAACTTAGCTGCCAGCAATGCAAATCACGGGTAAAGCCAAAAGACGGATATACCAGTGACTTGCTGATAAAGTCGTAACTTATATTGTCTACATCCAGGCTCCATTTGGAGGAGAGTGGCAAACTTCCGGAAAAATTCAAGCTATTGGTTCCAATCGTGAAGGTGTCGCGGGCTGTTCCATATCCGGTTGGAATGAGTCGGCGGGCAAAAGATATCCGGTGATCCACCCTGAAGTTATTGAAAATACTCAGCAGATCGTCCTTGGGCAGAACAGGTTTGCTTTGTGATGCCTGTGTTGGGTCAGCGGGCTTTTTGGCAAACATATCCCGCAATTGTTTGATCTGAAAACCCGTATTCAAAGCAAAGCCCAGTTGTGTGGTGCGAACCAGCCGTCCTTTCTCTTTATACATGATATTTTTGATCGGGTTGCCTTTTTCATTGGCAATATAGGGGTCAAAGGTCACATTCCAGGTCAGGTTGGATATGCCTTTGAACAGTCGGAATAAACCGCCGGTACTAATGGTGCTCCATTTCAGGGAGTCGCGGGTAGGTGTATAGGAGCCTGCGAAAGTGAGTCCGTCAAAGATCCTTTTTTTGATCACGGTATCGCGCTTGGCTGAGAAATATTTGAACTCCAGAACATTGGTAAAGCTATAGCCAATCTTTACATCCCGTTTTGCCAGGGTAGGTTTACTGTAATAAGCCTCGTCAAAGATTCCGTAGGTGAGCGTATCGCGTTTTTCCGGTCTGGTATCTGTGAAGTATTCTCTGAAATACCGATCCTGTTGTTTTCGGAAATCCGGTCCCAGTCCGGTACTCACGGTTGGAGAGACCTTGTGTCTGATGCCTTGAAACCAGGCTTTTTTGCGTTTGGATTTGTAGGTAAAAAAGAGCGAACTACTGGCAGAAATGCCTGCATTATAGGTTCTAAAGGCATTAAATCCCCAATCCCGATTGGTTTCTACGATCCCGAATTTGGATTTGGATTCATTGAGAACCCGCTCAATGAATTCACCGTTTTGAAAAATGCTGTCGTACACCAGGATACTATCATTCAGTAGTTGACGATTAATGGTGTAAGGGTACCAGTTTTCCTCGTATCGCAGGTTTGGCGTGATGTTGATGTACTTGAAAAGTTTCAACACGTAGTCTGTACGCACCTCATGTTGCATCCCCATGCGTGCATTTTCCAGTGTTTCCTTTTCAAACAAAAGGGTATCCACCGTTCTGATGGAATTATCCAGTTTGCTGTTGTAGGTCAGGGATATCTTTTCGTACCATTTTTCTTTTCCAACCAGAATTTTGCGTTTGAAAGGATATACCCGCTGCATGGTAAATTGCGCACTAGGCAATGTGATGTCCATTTGGCGGGTATTATTATTTTGCGAATGGCGCATTCCAATGGAGTACTGGTATGGCTTACCCGGGAAAGTTTTGGTGTAAGCCAGGTTGGAGCTCAGCGTATTGGTGAAAACACTGTTGTAGTCGTTTTGATTGCGCTGTTGATCCCGGTTGGTCTGGATATTGACAGAACCGTTAAACCTGCGAGATGGGTGCGCTTTTGGATCCTGCGCGTGGGTCCATTGTAATCCAAAGGATTTGGCTGAAATTTTCTCTGCCCTCTGCCCTTCTGTAACGCGATTGTTATAATTCAGTGTGAAATTACCATTGTTCCTGTATCGGTAGCTGTATCTTGAAGCAGCGGTAATACCCCAGGTTCCACCGGTGAATGCGCGAAGTAATAAGGTGGCATCCATATGTTCGGATAAGGGCTGATACCAGCCAAGGCCTTCAAAGCCAAAACCTTCCGCATTCCGGAAATCAAAATCTTTAGGAATAAGCAATCCGGCTTTGCGTGTTTTGGTTACGGGGAAAAAGCCAAAAGGGATAACAATCGGCGTGGGGATGCCGCCTACCTCAAGATTGGAGAGTCCGGTTACTACGAGTTTGTCCTGAATTACCTTTAATTTTTGGGTCCGTATACCAAAGTGAGGATGCGGATCATCGCAGGTGGTAATAATGGCATCTTTGTTGTAAATAATGTTTCTGGCTTTTTTAGTGGTATCAGCAGAGGAAGCGCTCACAAATTTAGCTTTCTCACCAAGCACATGCAGGTCTTCCTGTTGGGTGCGAGCTTCGTAAATAATGCCTTTTTTACTTTTAAAATTATAGCGAAGTTTAGAGGCAGTGAATTGTTGTTCGCCATCCTTAAAATCTGGCATTCCGGTGAGTAATCCTGAACTATCCTGCAATGGTTGTGCAGAAATTTCGTTATTACCATAATCCAGGAGGATGTAACCAGCTTTAATATTCAACGTCGTATAGGTAACAGTAGCGGCTCCATAGAGATGTACTTGTTTGTTTTTGACATCAAACCACATGGAATCTTCTGCAGAATAATCTACAGCAGCATCCAAACCATCGGTGCTGAATTTGATTTTGGAGAGATCTACAGTGGCTGAGTCCCGGAATGCAGGTTTGACGATGGAATCCGGACGTGGCAAGGTATCCGGAATTTGTGCCAACAGCTGACTGCTGAAGAGCAGGCAGGCAATTTGGAATAAATACCGATATTTGCCGGGAAATTGAATCACAAGTTATTGGATCGCTTGAAAACTAAAGGTTTGCGTTTATGAAGTCAAACTTCGCTTTACAAACGTTCACGCTGCTCATCGCGTGGCTTGTTTTTGAAAATTTTAACCTTTCAACGGGCGTGCACAGCATTCCGGAGAAATCTCTGCCGAACGGCCGCAAAAATAGTGAAGCTCATGCAAACTGTTTGCATACCCTTGATTTCTCCTGGCATCAATCAGGCGCCAGGGTCAGCCACTATCTTCAGCCGCCCTATAAGATTAAAACTATTGTACTGGATGCAGGGCATGGCGGAAAGGATCCCGGCTGTATTGGCGCTTCAGCACAGGAGAAAGAAAATACCCTGGCCATCGTGCTTCGGTTGGGCGCCTACATTGAGGAAAATTATCCGGAAATTAAGGTCATTTACACGCGGGATTCCGATGTATTCATTGAATTGAACGAACGGGCAGCCATTGCGAATCGGAATAATGCTGACCTTTTTATCAGCATACATTGTAATGCGATGCCTGGTAAGACGGTACAAGGAGCAGAAACCTATGTTTTGGGTTTACACCGCTCCAAAGACAATCTCGATGTAGCCAAACGCGAAAATGCATCTATCTATCTGGAAGAAAATTATCAAAAAAATTATGCAGGATATGATCCAGATAGCCCTGAAGCAGAGATTTTTGCCAGTTTATGGCAAAGTGCATATTTGGAGCAAAGTATTCTATTCGCCGGTTATGTTCAGCAATTCGCAGCAGCGGTGGTATTTCGGGAAGACAGAGGCGTAAAGCAAGCCGGATTTTTGGTGCTTAGAGAAACGGCAATGCCTTCAGTGCTGATAGAAACAGGTTATTTGACGAATGCTACTGAAGATGCTTTTTTAGCTTCCGAAGAGGGAAGGGAACAGATGGCACTATCCATTTTCCAGGCATTTGAAGCATATAAGCGTCATATGGAATTGGGAAAACCCCTGGATCAGGTAGCAGAAGCGCCGGCACCCAAAAAAACACCTGCAGCCAAAACATCTGCAGCCACCCAAAGTGCTCCGCCTAAAACGCAAAATCCTGTTACGGCAAAAGCAAAGCCCACAGCTCAAACAGACAACAAGCCGATAGAAGCTAAGGCTAAGCCTGCTGTAAATACAGTCAGCGCCATTAAGCCGGCTCCAACTTTTACTATTCTGTTACTGGCATGGCCCAATAAACTGGATCCCAATGTCGGCAAGCTTAGCTTGATGGCAAATGTTCGGGAGCGTTTTCTGGAAGGTAAGTACCATTATTATTCTGGAAACTATCCAACAAGAGCAGACGCAGAAAAAGTTTTGCCTGAAATTCAAAATATGGGCTTTAAAACGGCTACCATTGTGCAGCTTTAAAGTTGCTCAACCCTTTGTCCAATACCATCGCAATCATTTCCAATCAAAATGTTCAAACTTAGTAACGAAGTTAAAATAGGGCTACTTGCACTGGTGGCTCTTGCCCTGGGTTTTTGGGGATTCAAATTCCTTAAAGGCATGAATGTGCTTAGTTCTTCCAAGAATTTATACGTCCGGTACGAGAATGTGGATCAGTTGAGGCCTTCCAGCCCTGTTTTTATCAAGGGATTTCAGATTGGTATGGTGAAGGATATTTTTATTGATAAAACCGATGATAAGACCATTATTGTGGCACTGAATATCAATGGTAAAGTGGATATTCCCAAAGATGCCATAGCTACTATTGTTGGCATGAGCCTCATGGGGGGCAAAGCGGTGGAAATTCTGATTCCGCATCCATGTGACGGTGATTGTGCTGAAGATGGAGATTATCTGATTGGCGGTTCCAAGTCACTGATCGAGAGTTTATTGGGCAGCCCGGACGATTTTGATGTATATACACAGCGAATCAAGCAAGGGCTATCCATTAACTTTGATTCCCTGGCTAAAGCAAATCCCAATGGAATTGCCGGTTCGGTGGTTGCCCTGGATAATGCCATTCATAACATAGAGCAAATGACCCGCCAGTTGAATGAAATATTGGCATTGAACCGACAAAGCATTTCAGCCATTACAGGCAATTTTGCTTCTATCAGTGGTACGATAAAAGCCAATGATAAAAACATCAGCGACGCCATTGTCAATCTTAGTGCCTTGAGTGAACAACTGAAAAATGCCGGCCTGGATCAAACATCTAAAAAAGCAGCCAGTGCTATTGATTCTATTGCAATGTCTTTGAGCGATCTAAGAGGGACCCTTGCGGTAACATCGGGCACTTTACACCGCGTTGATACCCTGGCTCAAAACTTGATTAAGGGGAAAGGCCTGGTTGGTAAGACCCTCACAGATGAAGAGTTGTATAATAACCTGGTTAGCACCAGTCGTCATCTGCATTTGTTGTTACAGGATTTGCGGATGCATCCAGAGCGTTATAATACGGTCAAGCTGAAGCTGTTTGGTAAAAAACGCACCCGTTATGCCAATCCAATAGATGACCCGGCCTACGAACTTCTGGTAGACAGCCTGGAGCGTGACTACAGCAAAAAGGTGAAAAACTAAATCGGTTATGAGCAAGAAAATCCGGCCATTGTATGATCAATACGGCGCGGATGGCTATTATCGGCAGTTTTCGTTGGAATATGAGAATCCTCATTTCCCGCTGATCAAAGCATTGCTGGAGCAAAACCTGTATCGGCTGGATGGCACTTCCGGTGTATTGGATTTTTCTGCCGGTGGGGGAGAAGTCAGCCGGGTATTACTCGATGCCGGATGGGAAAAGGTTGTTGGATGCGATCCATTTACACACGAATTATACACCCGAAATACCGGATTGACCTGTTTACCATTGTCTTTCAAAGATGTAATCAGAGCAGGGCTTCCTGGAAAATATGGACTGATCATCTCGTCCTTTGCGTTGCATTTATGTCCGGAAAAAGAGTTGTTCCCCTTAATCTGGAATCTTTTTCAGGCAGCACCGGTTATAAGTGTGCTTACGCCGCATAAGCGACCGGAGTTGGAGCAGTTAACCGGGGTAAGGTTGCTGTGGGAGGATGTGGTGGAAAATGATCGGGGGAAGAAGGTTCGGATGAAGACCTACGAACTGGATTCGGGAAAACCATAAAAAAACGCTGAGTTGTTCACATGGGAAACAACTCAGCGTTTTTTGGGAACAGATCCAATATTCAAATCAGGCAGCTGCAGCGAAGAGGCGACCCGTATTAGGTTGAATATTAGCCTGTGGGCCATTTACTGCGGACGCAATCTGTTCTACCGTGAACTTACGGTTCATCAGATCGTACACTTCCAGTGCCTGATCCCGGGTAATGGATGGAAATTCATCCAAAAATTCGTTTACAGAAACACCCACACGCAAAAAATCGAAGAACGTTTCTACGCGAATGCGAGTACCGCTGAAGACGGGTGCACCATCTTGGATTTCAGGGTGTGCGCTGATAGAGGAAAAAGGGCTCATACCACACTGCTGTTTTAAGGTAATCACTTTCGGGATTACACAATTACAAGGGATTAATGATTGAGTGGTGGATTAAAACGATTTAGTGGTGCGAAGTTAGACAATGTTAACAAGCCTCAAAATTTTACCGAATCTTTTTTTTTAAAATCATGGTATGCCCTCCAAAAAGACTGGGGAAAACCCTGAACTCAGGATTTTCCCCAGTCTTTTTTAAGGTATTACAAGTGTTTTGTACCGGTTTTTTCCTTCACCATGGCGGTTACTTGTTTGACTTCCTGTTCTTTTGATTTTGGATAGATCAATAAAGCATCAGGGGTGTCAACTATGATATAGTCGTGCAGGTCTTTAACAACCGCCAGTTTGCCTTCCGGAATCCGGATCAGCGAATTTTGGGTGTCCAGGGCAAGAACATTGCCTTGAATGGCGTTCCCCTGGTCGTCCTTTTGATATTCGGCATGAAGACTGGCCCAGGTACCCAAATCGCTCCATCCAAACTCTGCAGGAAGCGTAAACACATTTTGTGCTTTTTCCATGATGGCAAAGTCTACCGAGATGTTTGGTGTGGTAGGATAGGCTTTGTCAATGAAAGCTTGTTCTCCGGAAGTGTTATACAGGCTGCTGCCGGCGCCTAAAATATCATAGATCTCAGGTGCCAATGCTTTATAGGCTGCCAGGATACTGCTGGCACGCCAGATAAAAATACCTGCATTCCACAGGTATTCACGGCTGGCTATGAATTCCTGAGCGGTGGTAAGATCCGGCTTTTCAGCAAATCGTTTCACGCGATAGATACCGGGCTCCCGTTGCTGCCCCATTTGAATATAACCATACCCGGTATCCGGACGGGAAGGTTGTATCCCAAGCGTCAGCAGGGCATCATTTTCAGCGGAGAACTGGAGCGCAGCTTCAATTTTTTCCAGAAAGGCGGCTTCCTTCAACACAATATGATCTGATGGTGCTATCACAAAATTAGCTTCAGGGTCCAATGACGCCAGTTTGAAAGCTGTCCATGCAACACAAGGTGCTGTGTTGTTGCGACTAGGTTCGCACAGAATCTGGTTTTCAGAGATTTCCGGGATTTGCTCCATGATCAACTGTTTGTATGCAGCGTTCGTCACAATGAAGATCCGGTTTGCCGGGCAGATGGGTAAAAAGCGCTCAAAGGTTAGTCTAAGCAGGCTTTTGCCAACACCAAGCATATCCAGAAATTGTTTTGGTCGGGCCTCCCGGCTTCCTGGCCAGAAGCGGCTTCCAACGCCGCCAGCCATGATAGCTACGAATGTATGTGGGTTTTGCATGAATGAGTGGGTTAGTGTTTTGGTGTTTTGGTGTT
>DLXL01000226.1:0-4310 GCA_003448025.1 Saprospirales bacterium
TGATAATGGCCACCTTACCCTCGAGTAGTTTCATACAGGCAAATCTGATAAATGATTGCGGCCAAAGATACAGGTAAGGCCTTTGCCTGCGGTCAAGGGGCTTCAGGTGCTCATTTTCAGGACTTCAGCCAGAATTTCTTCTACCTCTTCCAACGAATGGAGCAGAGCTTTGAAAGAGGGCAGTTCAAAATAGAGGTCCTGCATCACGGAGTAATTGAAAGGCTGGAACATGATTTCCCTGATGCTGAAAGGCTTTCGCTGCACTTTATCTGTCAGGCAATGCTGCGATTCGCCATGGGAAAAGATCAGGCCGGCGCCGAATGTTTTGGTCTGATTGTTTTCAGACTTTAGTCCGAATTCGACCGTAAACCAAAAAACCCGGCTGGCATTTCAATGGCTTCGGGATGCTGAAGGTATTTTACCCCGACCTCACCGAATCGCTGAAAAAAGTCGGCAAAAACGGGATGGGAGAGGAGGGGAACATGGCCAAATACATCGTGGAACATATCCGGTTCCGAGATATAGTCGAGCCGGGCCATGCTGCGCAACCATGTGGTGGCCGTAAACCGTCGTTGGGCGAGGCATGGAAAGAATATTTCGTTGGGTTGGATATTGGGTACTACCACCAGTCCCCATCCCGTTGAAGCCCCCGGGATCTGATTGAGTTCGGTGAAATTGGGGACGGCATCGGGCGTAACATTCACCGCCTTAGGGCATCGAGGTAGTGATGGCTGGCCGATTGCCGGAGCAATGGAATCTGCCGGTTGAACAGTGTTTTCCAGACCACAAAGTCCTCAGGTGTATAGGCCTTATAGTCCTGGTCCGGACGGGGGAGCGTTTTCATGTGTATCTATCAGTTTTGGTTAGCCAAAAAAAAAGCCGGTTGCTCTTGGTGAGTACCGGGCACAGCGGGGTTCAGTGGCGCTTAAAACAATCAGCCGCGCATAGCCAAACAGTCCGCACCGACCCGGCAATGCCAATATCGGGTGTAAGTCATGCAGGAAACTGTTTTCGTAGAGCAGATATACTAACAACATCCAGCTTTCAGGAAGTGGCACGAAGTTATTCTTTTCTTATCTAACCCAGCAAGATTTCAACCGATGCAAGAGTCGACAAAATTGCCTCCGACTCAATAATGGAAACACCATCTGTCTATGCTGGATAATCTATGAATACAAGCGGAGGGAATACCAGAGAATGCACAGACCGGCAACCATGCTTGCATTCCATGGTTGCCGGTCAATTCATAATCATGCGTTTTAAGAAATGACGCGTCAACAAGGTCCGAATCCTGCTGAGAGGAACATGAGTAGGTCTGAAATATTGATAACCCCATTGCCGTCGAAGTCTGCACAACCTCCGCTGGTGGTGCCAAACCATGCCATGAAGCCGAGAAGGTCTGTTACATTGACCGCTCCATTATTGTCGATGTCATATCCCGCGCAATTGTTGCCAAGGAAGGCGTATTGAGTTGCCACTTGACAACCTGTTGTAAGGTCAGTAACATTTAATCCGATGTAGCCGTAGCCGTTATCTATGGAAAGGGTATTGGCCAGCGGTTCTCCGTCGGTCCAAGATGGGAAATTCCAATCATAAACAAACGGCCCCGATCCTCCGGTTACATTGGCCGTGATACTGGCTCCTATGCAGGTGTTCACTGGATCAGCATAGGGCGTTTCAGTGATGGTGACTGAAAAGGCCAGACTTGGAACCTCCAGTTCGATATTGAGGTAAGAGATCAACATACCGGGAGTTGAAGGTGGGGAAAGCAGACAATAACTGATACCTGCCTGAAGCCCAACCGCACAGCCATCGGCCGAAGGGATTCCCGAGCATGCAAAAGTACTACCCAGCCATTCTGTCCCAGTTATACAAATAGTACCGTCAGAACCAATGCAACCAGCAGGAGTGACAGTAAAATCTGAGGCATTCGGACAATCGCCCAGTGTGACCAGGTAACAATGCCAGGAAAGATCAGAGGTGAGAGCCATCAATGGGTAAGTTCCGGGAAAGTCCATAGCTCCAGTCCAGAAGGGCAGTGTGGGAGGCAAGCCAGGATTAGGGGATGTTCCTGAAGGGCTAAGCCAACCTAACACTGGTAAACCCAGCGCAGGGTCTGGAGTAACTGTTGCCTGAGCCACACCGCTCTGACAATCATAAGTGGCCTGTAGATGAAAGGTCTCAAAACTTGTGCATTGAGACGACACCTGAATGGGAAGAAGAAAAACCAGGTAAACTAATTGTTTACGATGAGGGGGGGGTAAAATTTGATTTTCATGGTGATAGGGTTAAGGGTTATTTATATTCGCAAAGAAATATCATTTTTTGCATTCAGAACTTGTATTACTCATAAAATTATTTATTGTTTCTCACGATACTTATGGCAGCGGTTCTTCCGTCCGACGTGCTGGGCCAGGATCGTGTTATTGCAAGGGGTGGATGTGAGCAGGTGGCCTATATCTCCAATAAGGGCCAATGGCAGGGTGATTATTATTTCAAAGGTCAGGCGGATTGTGCTATGGTATTTCTTGAGGCTGGGAGTGTTCGCTTCGGCGTATTTGAGGACGACGCTATCCGGCGTGCGCATAGTCACACCGGGATTGATCAACTCAACCACCCATTGCAAATAACCGGACATGGATGGCGTCAGCGGTTTCTTGGTTGTCAGCCGGCCATTCCCCAAATGACTGATACGCTTGCGGACTACAGAAATTACCTGATCGGGAGCAAAGACCATCACCACAGACATGTACCAGTTTGCACCAAAGTGGTTTACCGTGATTTGTGGCCGGGTATTGACATGCTTGTGCACAGCAATGCCGGACATTACAGTTATCAGTTTGAAGTACATCCGGGAGCCGATCCTTCACAAATCCGGTGGACTTACGAAGGTTTGACCGGATGGACAGTCACCGATTCGTTAATCACTCTTCAGACGTGTTTGGGGCCGTTATACGAATCGGAGTTGTATGGATGGCAATTGGAAGGAGGCAGGTTGAAAGAGGTGCCGTGTTCATTTGCATCCACAACGACTGAAGTATTTTTCTCCACAGGTAATTATGACCACAGCCTCAGTCTTGTGATCGACCCCACCCTCATTGCTGCAACTTTTGTTGGCTCCCTTTCCACCAGCATTGGACAGGAATTATGGGCCTACCACGCCGGCCATGATGCTGCCGGTAATATATTCCTTGTCTCCATGCCTACGGAAGCCGTGCTGGATGCTTCCATTGGGGCTTTTGATACTTCTTATGCAGGAATTTACGACATAGGTATCACAAAGTTCAATACCGACGGTACACAAAGAATCTGGTCTACCTATCTGGGAGGTTCGGCTTCGGATATTCCTGCAAATCTTGTGTGCAATGCCCTGGGCGAACCCATACTTCTTGGTCAGACTTTTCTGGGTATAGAAAATATGCCTGTGGCAGAAAATGGGTTTGATACGACCATGGGTGGATTCATGGATCTATTCGTACTCCGGTTAAGTGTGGATGGCAGCCAGATAACGGGTGGTACCTACCTGGGAGGAGATTTAGGAGAGGGTGGGCACTTCGACTTGCCGGAAGGCCTGTCGTGGTATTCAGGCGGACATGGATTGGCACTTGACACTGAGGGCAATGTGCTCGTGGGTGCATCGGCTGTGGATGTTGGGATGGATTACGTTCCCGAATATGCTTTTGGTGGAGATAATGCCAAATACATGGACGCCTTCGTTTTTAAGCTAGGCAGTGAACTGGACAGTCTGCACTGGTGTGCACAGATTTGTTCCGGGTACCTGGAAGATCCCGTGGTGGGGGGAGAATCCATATACGACCTTGACCTGACGGCCGATGGTTCTATAGTCATAACTGGCAGCACAAATGGAACATCCATGCCTTTCCCGGAAGGCGGTTATGATATTCTAGCTCATGGAGGCATTGACGGCTGGCTGGCAATACTCAGTGCCGACGGACAGCAATTGCTGGCGGGTACCTACCTGGCCACCGACAGTACCGAACGGGTGATGATGGTGGACATTGGTCCCGATAACCATATATGGTGCACAGCCGTAACTGCCGGCGCATTTCCAGAAACAACCGGTGTGGTGTCCAACGCCGGTTCGCAAACTTATGTGGCCAAATTTGATGAAAATCTTTCGGCACTGGAAATTTGCACCAGGGTAGGAGCCAATGATCCTTTGGAATACCGTTTTTATATCAAGGGTTTTTTGGTAGACAAATGTGGGAGAATTTTTATTTCAGGCCTTGGTTTTGACGATTCTATTGAGCGTTTTGATCTTACTTCTGATGCTTTTGCCGTTGTCGGAA
>DLXL01000226.1:4474-4679 GCA_003448025.1 Saprospirales bacterium
TGAGCCCGACATGACGGATCAGGTATTTGGATCTTTGTCCGGTGGGGGGCATAACAATGGTGGTATTAGTCAATATGATGAGAAAGGGGTGGTTTATCAGGCAATTTGCTCTTATAGTGAATTTGTGGAGCCTTTCGATGCGATGCCAGGTGCATTTGATGAAGAACAGAGCCCATCCTATGAAGCCGCTGTTTGAAATATTGAT
>DLXL01000345.1 GCA_003448025.1 Saprospirales bacterium
AAAAAGTACCCGGCTTCGCTGACCAGGAATTTTCCTGGTTCAATCATAAGCGTAAGTTCTCTCCCATATTCCTTACAAAATTCGGCAAATCGTTGGCTGAGTTTTTCGCCTACTTCTTCCACATCCGTTTCAATGTCGTCCGGTTTATATGGCACTTTAAAGCCGCTACCCAGATCAATATACTTCAAATCAGGAAATTTGCGTGCGGCTTCAAACAGAATTTCAGCCCCACGTAAAAAAACATCCACATCCAGGATATCCGAACCGGTATGCATGTGCAGCCCTTCCACTTTGAGTTTTTGATTCTCAACAATGCGCATGACGTGAGGCAACTGGTGGATGCTGATGCCGAACTTGGAATCTATATGTCCAACACTGATCTTTTCATTCCCTCCAGCCATCAGGTGAGGATTTATCCGGATACAAAACGGCACATCCGGATGATGTAACCCCCAGTTTTCCAACATGGGGATGGCATCAATATTAATCTTCACGCCAAGCCCAACGGCTTCTTCAAACTCACTGATACCTGCAAAATTGGGTGTGAACAAGATATCTTCAGGCGAGTAACCCGCCATCAGACCCAGTTTGACTTCACCAATAGAAACACAATCCAGTGCAGAACCCATGCTGCGCAATAGCTTTAAAATACTGAGGTTACTTAAAGCCTTACATGCATAGTGCACCCTGAATTTCGGATAAGTATACGCCGAGGTAATGCGCTTATACTGGCGCTCTATGATGGCCGCGTCGTAGACGTAAAGGGGAGTGCCGTATTGTTTGCAGAGTTCAAGCGGATCAATGCCGCCGGGGAATTGGTATTTGTCGTTAATGAGTTGCATGGGGCAAAGGTAAAAAGTCTGGCGTCCTACTTGGTTTTCAAAATCCTATGCCCAATACCCGTCTCCATTTCTATCAGGAAATAAATCCCGTTGGGGTAGCGTGAGAGGTCTATTTCACTTTCTCCCTGAATGGTATGAGTAGAAAGTACCAGCCCGAAAATATTGCGCAGGCAAAGGGTGCTGGTTGCCTCGCTGTAAACGAAGAGGGCATCGGTGGCAGGGTTGGGGAATAATGTGATGCCCGTGAGGGGGGGCAATGCTTCTCCAGCGTGCAAGTGTGTTGGCGAGAGTTTTACAACCCAATAGTCACCATTTCCAAGATTGCTTTCGATTTTGTCAAATGAAAAATACGAATGGGAAATTCCGCCAAGAATATACCCATTGTCATTGGTCTGACAAATGGAGTTAAGGCCATCGCCACTACTACCTCCAATCGTTAGCTGCCATTGAATAACCCCTAAATTGTCTATTTTAACTACCCAATAGTCAAGTCCTCCTCTGCTGTTTTGGTTCTTATCGCCTGAAATATCAGAAGAAGAACTTCCACCTAGTATATATCCCCCATCCACGGTTTGCTGAAGCGAATGTAAAAAATCATCGGAAGAGCCTCCAATAGTATTCTGCCATTGGATGACCCCATCAGTGTCCAATTTGACCACCCAAAAATCATGGCTACCCAAACTATTTTCAGTTTTATCACCCGATATATTGGAATTAGAATCCCCGCCGAGAATATAACCTCCATCAGCGGTTTGTTGAATGGAATACAGTTGGTCATTGAAACTACCTCCAATGGTATTCTGCCATTGGATAGCACCTGCAGCGTCCAGTTTAACCACCCAATAGTCAAATTGTCCAATACGGTTCTCCGTTTTGTCGCCCCAATTATTAGAAGATGAAGATCCGCCTATAATATAACCTCCATCAGTAGTCTGTTGCAGCGAGTGTAGTCGGTCATCACTTTCGCCTCCGATGGTATTCTGCCATTGGATGGCCCCACTAGTGTCCAATTTGACCACCCAAAAGTCTATAGAACCCCAATTATTTTCGGTTTTGTCACCTGAAATATCGGAAAGTGAAGTCCCCCCAAGTATAAATCCCTTGTCAGAAGTCTGTTGAATAGACGTGAAATATTCATAAGAATTGCCACCAATGGTATTCTGCCATTGTATATCACCAATGGAATTTAACTTAACCACCCAGTAATCATCGTATCCTACACTGTGCTCAGTTTTATCCCCCGAAATATAGGAATTTGAATATCCACCAAGAATATAGCCACCATCAATCGTCTGTTGTAAAGAAGTAAGTTCATCATTTGATCCGCCACCTATGGTGTTTTGCCATTCGACATCCCCATTAGGATCCAATTTTACTACCCAATAGTCACCAATACCAATACTGTTTTCTGTTTTGTCGTCCGAAATATTGGACTTGGAATACCCTCCGAGGATATACCCCCCATCAAATGTCTGTTGGAGACAGTTGAGTACGTCAATATCGTCACCGCCAATGGTATTCTGCCATTCGATAAAGGGGTATTGGGAGAGGAGTGGAGAAAAGGCGCAAAGGGTAGCAGCGAGAAAGGAAATAACTTTTTTCATTTAGAGGAGATTTAGATTATAGACTTGTTGCGATGGGGGCGTTTGTGCGAGGTGGCAGCAAATTTTATTTTAGGCAAGGCGAAATTTGCAGTCGCATGCGGGCGATTCGGCGAAAATTTCAACGCCGTATAAAAGAAAATTTGGCCGCATCGCGCAAACAGTACCTCGTCGCAACAAGTCTTATGATCGTAAATCAGGGGGGGCAACCATACAATCATTGATTATTGCTGCTGCAAGAATAAGCAAAACGCTTGAAAAAAGTGTGTACCGGGGATCTTCATTCATAGGCCATCTGTATTGAAGGTTCGACCAGGAGTCTAACCTCCAATCGACACACTATTACCTTGAACGGATCATTCACTTCAGCCTCAAAATATTCCCCATCTGATAGCAAGACCTGCACCGCGGTTCATACTGGCCTTTTTCACCCAGCAACACCACAGAGTCCTCTTCAGCTAAACGGTAGGAATGGGTGGCCAGATTACCGCAATGAACACAAATGGCGTGTACTTTGGTTACATACTCTGCTACGGAAAGTAAGGATGGCATAGGGCCAAACGGAATTCCTTTATAATCCATGTCCAGGCCTGCTATGATGACCCGTACACCTCTTAGAGCCAGTTCCTGACAAACATCCGGCAATTCCATATCAAAAAATTGCGCTTCATCGATACCAACCACCGTAGTATCCTCGCTGATTTCCAGTATTTTGGAAGAATGGCCAACCGGTTGAGCCAGTACGGAAGTGGTATCATGTGATACGATGGCAACTTCATCATATCGGGTGTCCACCTTAGGTTTGAAGACCTCAACCTTCATTTCTGCAATTTTGGCCCGACGCAGCCGGCGGATCAATTCTTCCGTTTTTCCGGAAAACATACACCCGCACACTACCTCAATCCAGCCCTTCCTTTGTCCTTTGAAATGTGGTTCTAAAAACACGATCAGATACTATTTTTAGCCGGGCGCCCTGCAAAAGCTGAACTTTCCCCTGCATAGTTGAAAAAATATTGGAAATTCGCCGGTGAAAATAGGCACTGTTATCAAACCCTCCCGCTAATGGATTTTCAAAAATCAAAAATTTACCTCGACAAGCTTCAACGTGAGTTTAACCGAATGAACAAAGATCCGGAAAATATCGTCCGTTTAGACATCGATATCCTGGCATCTTACGTTCGTGAGTTATACGACGCTATTCTTTCCGAGCCAGCTGCTTCCGCCCCTGCCCATAAGCCGGAACCAGCTCCCGCACGAGCGCACACACCCGCGCCTGTTGTTGAGGTAGTTAAAGAAACTCCACCACCGCCTCCGCCACCACCGGTGGTTGTTATCGAGCCGGTGGCGCCGCCTGTCGTTCAGGAAATCCCTGTGCCCCCACCGCCGCCACCACCACCAACGCCGGTGGCAGAAGAAAAGCCGGCTCCGGTTAAAATAGCCCCCCCGGTAGCCGGAGGATTGGAGGCCTTGTTTGAAGAGAAACAAGCCAAGGAGCTTTCAGAAAAACTGGCAGAATCTGCCATAGCAGATTTAAAGAAAGCCATAGCACTGAACGATCGACTATTGTACACCAGCGAGCTTTTCGCCGGAGACGGCAAAGCCTTTGAAAGTGCCCTGAATGCTATAAACGACCTCTCACATTTTGACCAGGCCCGTGATTTTCTGATCCAACATTATGTAGTGCATTATACCTGGACCGATAAAAAACGGGTAGATACCGCCAAAGCCTTTATTAAACTGGTTAGACGGAGATTCAAATAAGACAGCCTCTTGCATGTCTAAAATTTTGATCATCGGCCAGGGAGTGGCCGGCACTTTGCTTGCCTGGGAGTTGTATAAACGCGGCATACAGGTGCATGTTAATGACGGCAAACTACCCGGCGCCTCTTCCATTGCAGCAGCTGGCATTATCAATCCGGTAACAGGAAAACGATATGTCAAATCATGGCGATTTGACGAATTCTATCCGGTAGCTCGTCAGACGTACCAGGAATTGGAGCATATCCTGGAAACCGAACTTTGGGAGGAACGCCCCATACTCAGGCTTTTAGCTACTTCAGAAGAAACGAATGATTGGTCTGTCCGGTGTACACAGGAGGACTACATATCCTATTTAAGCGAACGCGACCACGCAGGAGCCTGGGGGCCACTTTTAAGATCAGGATTTCATTTCGGTTTGATTCATCAGTCAGGGAGAGTCAACCTGCCTCTTTTAATAACAAAATTTCGTCAATTTGCCTCTGAAAAAGGCTTTTTTGAAGAAACTGAGGTTACTACCGAATCCCCGGAAAGTTCATTTTCCGACTATAACTATGTGGTGTTTTGTGAAGGCTGGCGCGGAGAAAACAATCCTTTTTTCCCCAATGTACCGTTTCGGCGGTCTAAAGGAGAAGCCTTGTTACTTCGTTTTCCCGGCATTCCAACAGACCAGCTACCTGATGAAATGCTCAAAAAAACGGTATTGATTTCACCGTTAGGGAATGGAACGTATTGGGCAGGAAGCACTTACAGGTGGACCTTCCCGGATACATATCCAAGTGAAGACGGCAAAGCATTTTTGCTCCATCATTTACAGGAAATGTTGAAGGTTCCCTTTGATATAGTAGATCAGGTGGCCGGTATCCGACCTACCATGGTTGACCGCCGGCCGGTGGTCGTACAAAGCCAGATTCACCCCAAAGTATTTATGCTGAACGGCCTTGGAACCAAAGGAGCCCTTTTAGCCCCATTTTTTGCCCAACAACTGGCAACCCAACTCGCAAAATCCTGATCAATATCCGTTCCTTGCACGCCATTAGCCCATACTTATTTTGACCATCCGACTCACATCTACTTCTGCCCTGCAGGCTTTTCAGGTCATGCGCCTTGGTACAGCAGTACTAACAGGCATCCTGTTGGCTAAGAGTGGTTTGTCGGTTTCAGAAATTGGCGCCTGGGAGACGCTATTATACCTGAGTACTATCCTGACTTTTTTTTGGGTAACCGGTTTGCTGCAGGGTATAGCGCCGGTTTTTAGCAAGTTGGAAACAGAAGCACGAAAGGTATTTATTTTTAATCATTTTCTGCTTTTTTGTGGCATTTCCCTAGTCCTTTTTGGACTGATGTGGATGGGGGAATCCTGGATATCGCCTGTTTTAACCGGTATGCCGGAAGTACCCTATTTTAAGTGGTTTGCCGTGTATATGCTGTTTAACCTTCCGGCCTTTCCTGTCGAATACCTTTACCTGTTGCAGGAAAAACCCCGCAACATACTATTGTGGGGAATCGCATCTTTTGGACTGTACCTGATTGCGCTTGCGCTGCCTTTATATGGAGGGTTCGGACTACAAGGTGTCATCAAGGCACTCATATTACTGAGTTTGGGAAAATGGCTTTGGGCTGCAGCTCTGGCCTTTCGATTGGGTAAATTTCAACTCGATACAGTCCTCCTTTTACGATATTTGGCATTTTGCGCTCCCCTTATGCTAAGTAATGTGGTGAGCAATATGCTCATCCTGTTCGATAACTGGTTGGTGGGCTGGCATTACAACGACCCTGCAATATTCGCCGTTTATCGGTATGGAGCCAGAGAATTTCCATTAGCCACTGCATTGGCAAGTGCCTTAGGAACGGCCATGATCCCAACCATAATGTCAGATTTGACTTCAGGATTGGAAGCCTTGAAAGTCAAATCCCTGCGTTTGATGCACTGGTTGTTCCCGCTCACCATGGTGTTGATCTGTGTGAGCAAGCCCTTGTTTCCAATAATCTTTAACCAGGATTTTGCCGGGAGCGCTGACTTATTCAATATCTATCTGCTTACATTGGCCAGCAGGGTATTGTTGCCCGCAACCGTGGTTTTAGCCAAAGGCGATTCCAGAAATATATTTTGGGTGAGCCTGCTGGAACTGGTTGTAAAATTTCTGCTGGGCTATATGTTTATTCAGTTTTGGGGATTGCCAGGTTTGGCATTTTCTGTCGTACTATCCTTTTGGGTAGAAAAAATTGGGTTAATCTGGATTTTGGAGCGCAAGCATGGCATTAGAACAACAGACTGGCTGAGCTGGAAATGGTATCTGGGTTACAGTATAGCACTAT
>DLXL01000422.1:0-1816 GCA_003448025.1 Saprospirales bacterium
AACACCAAAACACTAAAACACTCACTTCCTGATCACCACAAACTCCACCCGACGGTTTTGCGCCCGGCCTTCATCGGTGTCATTGGAG
Organism: Saprospirales bacterium; assembly: GCA_003448025.1. Taxonomy (GTDB): domain Bacteria; phylum Bacteroidota; class Bacteroidia; order Chitinophagales; family Saprospiraceae; genus M3007. The sequence goes on from DLXL01000422.1 coordinate 89, forward strand.
GCAATTGGTTTGGCTTCTCCTTCACCATGGGAATGCAATCGGTTTTTATTGATTTTATTTTGCAGCAGGAATTTTTCAACGGAGAGCGCCCTTCTTCTGGATAGATCCAAGTTGTAATTATCATCGCCCAAGGCATCAGTATGGCCGGCGATTTCAATACTGAGTTTGGGGTTCTCCCGCATGATTTTAAGGAGTTTATTCAGCTCGATATACGAGCGTGGCATAAGTTCATCCTTGTCGAATTCAAAATAAATATGCTTTAACTGGATGGTTTTACCCACTTCCAGACTTTGCTTGGTCAGATCATCCGGCTTTATGGGGATCGGCCTGAAAGGTGGAATTTTCTTTACCAGTACATCATCAATGTAGTAGTAGGCATAGTTGTAACTGTCTTCCCTGGGTGCAACAGAAAGTGTATTCGTGTCATCACTGAAGTTGCCGATCAGGATAAATTCCGCTTCGTATTTGGCCACAAACTGCCCGCTTACTTTGACCCATTTACCACCCGGAGCGGCTATAATATCAGGAGCTTTTACCTGGGCTTCCCGGATCAGGATTTCGTCGGTGCTGCGTTTGATTTCAGATACGGAAAAGTAGGCGCCCAGATTATTGATCTGCAAAGATTTAGATAGATGAGTGGTCCAGAATTCCACATAATACGCCTGTCCGATCACCAGCGGTTCTGAAAGCTGTATTTCAATGTATTCCCGGCAATGAGGTTTGCCATTGGTGCATCCAAAAAGGGTCAATCCCGCCATACTTTTCCCGATTCGGGCTTTTTGCGCCCCAAAACCCTTTTCTGCCCAGTCCATTGGCACATGTACTCCCTGCCCATACACATCCGGGCTGGCGGTGGTGGCACTAAACCAGTATTTAACCACTTCCCCGAAATAAGAACCCTTGTATGACCAACCGATAGGAGCTCCGGAAAACCGTTCAAAACCCGGGTTAGGGACAATGTTGACCACCGTTTTTTGTGCAAGAAGGGCACTAGCTACGAGCGTAAAAGCCAATAGCCATGTAAGGTGCAGGCAAGGGAGGATAGCAGAGGCATTTTTTTTCATGTAGGATGCTTCAATGGCCAAAAGTAGTGGTAGTGTAGTGAAACATATGAAATAACCATCAACTGTCTGGAAGGTTTATGTGCGAACAATTGTTTAAAATTCAGACGGCACTTGTCCGCTTTCCACAGTTCACCCTACCTTTGCGCCTCAATTTCCAAAAAACACTTTTCCGGGCTAACCCCCTGAATACACACCATACCCAAATATTTACATGAATATCGCAGTTGTTGGCACCGGCTATGTAGGGCTGGTTACAGGAACCTGTTTCGCGGAAACAGGAAACAATGTCATTTGTGTTGACATCAACCAGGAAAAAATCAAAAACCTCCGGGCCGGTAAAATTCCCATTTTTGAACCCGGACTGGATGTGTTGTTTGAACGCAATACCAAAGAAGGTCGCCTGCATTTTACCACCGATCTGCCCGAAGCCATCAAACAGGCTGCTATCATCTTTCTGGCTCTTCCTACCCCTCCCGGCGAGGATGGATCTGCTGATCTCTCTTACATCATGGGGGTAGCCCGGGATCTGGGCGGTATCATCACAGACTACAAAGTGATCGTAGACAAAAGTACCGTACCTGTTGGTACCGCCGAAAAGGTGGCGGCGATTATGGCTGAGAAGTTGCCTAAGAAACTGTTTGATGTAGTATCTAACCCGGAATTT
>DLXL01000422.1:2029-3323 GCA_003448025.1 Saprospirales bacterium
GTGGGCACCAAAAGTGAAAAAGCCAAAAAGCTGATGAAACAGCTGTATGAGCCATTTGTGCGCCAGGGTAATCCTATTTATTTCATGGACGAGCGCAGCGCAGAAATGACCAAATATGCAGCTAATTCCTACCTGGCAGCCCGTATTTCCTTTATGAATGAAATTGCCAATCTGTGTGAAAAGGTTGGCGCCAATGTGGATCAGGTGCGTATAGGCATGGGCTCGGATTCTCGCATCGGGAAGCGCTTCCTGTTCCCGGGCATCGGATACGGAGGCTCCTGTTTCCCTAAAGACGTGCAGGCATTGGCCAAAACGGCTTCAGAATATTCCTACGATTTCAAGATCCTGAAATCTGTGATGAAGGTGAACAGCATCCAGAAAGGTGTGCTCACCAAAAAGATCAAAAAGTATTTCAAAAATGATCTTCAGGGCAAAACCATCGGTGTTTGGGGACTGGCTTTCAAGCCGAATACCGACGATATCCGCGAGGCTCCGGCCCTGGTAATCATCGACGAGCTTCTGGCCCTGGGCGCCAAGGTGCGCGCATTCGATCCTGAAGCCATGGAACATGTGCGCAGTATCTATGGCAACCGCATCACGCTTTGCAATAAAATGTACGAAGCGCTGGAAGGCGCCGATTGCCTGGCCATTATGACCGAGTGGAACGAATTCCGCACTCCGGATTACGACCAAATTGGTACCCTGCTCCGCGAAAAAGTGATTTTCGATGGACGGAACGTATATGACACCGAGCAAATGAAAGAGCTCGGATTTCAATATATAAGTATTGGTCGGCCAAAGGTGAAAGGGCGGAAGAAGTGAATGGGGGGGGATTTAGGTCATTTAAGGTCATTTTGGAGTCATTTAGGTCATTTGGGGGTCATTTGGGGGTCATTTAAGTCATTTGGGAGTCATTTGGGGTCATTTAAGGTCATTTGGGAGGTCATTTGTTAGTCATTTAGGGTCATTGGCTCAGCGTGTTTTGTCATCTTGAGCGTAGCGAAAGATCTGAGGATGGGTCTTGTTTCGCACAGATTTTACACTGTTTATTTGCACATATTTGATTTTCATGTAATGTATGGTAAGGGAATAACTGGGCCAGATCTCGTATAAAACAGTAGCTGGATTGTCATTCCGAGTACTCGGGACCTACACAAGCCAAGCTATTCGGGTGGATTGGGCCAAGGCATTTCGAAAACCGGGCTTGTGTAGGTCCTTCGCTGTGCTCTGGATGACAATCCACGTTGGGCAAATGACCCAAAAATGACCCCAAAAATGACCCAAATGACTAACA
>DLXL01000422.1:3556-6005 GCA_003448025.1 Saprospirales bacterium
AAATGACTAATAAATGACCCCTAAATGCCCTCCCAAATACCCCCTAATTCAACCGCTCCCAAATCCCGGCAATGCCTTGTCCACCGCCCACGCAGGCGGTAACCATGCCGTATTTCTGGTTGCTGCGGCGCATTTCGTTGAGGAGCTGAACGGTGAGTTTGGCGCCGGTACAGCCCAGTGGGTGGCCAAGAGCTACCGCGCCGCCGTTTACATTGACAATATCGGGGTTTAGTCCGGCTTCTTTGATCACGGCCAGTGCCTGGGCCGCAAAGGCTTCGTTGAGCTCAATGGCCTGAATATCGTCCAGTTTCATGCCGGCTTGCTTGAGCGCTTTGGGGATGGCGGCGCAGGGGCCAATACCCATGTAAATCGGCTCCACACCCGCTACGGAGCAGGCTGCGAGCCGGGCAATGGGTTGCAGCCCCAGGTTTTTTACCATTTCTTCCGACATCACCAACACGAATGCGGCGCCATCAGAGGTTTGAGAGGAGTTGCCGGCGGTAACCACGCCACCCTGGGCGAATGCCGGGCGTAGTTTGCCCAGACCTTCAAATGTGGTGTCGCGACGCACACCTTCGTCGGTATCTATGGTATTGACGCGTTCTTTGCGTTTGTCGTTTTCCACCCATACCTCAGGCACCTGAACGGGTACAATTTCGGCTTTGAATTTGCCGGAATCAATGGCTGCAGCGGCTTTTTGGTGACTGCGAACGCTGAATTCGTCGGCTGCTTCGCGGGAGATATCCCACTTTTTGGCCACGGCTTCGGCGGTAAGGCCCATGCCCACGAGGTAGTCGGGCGTATCTTTGGCCATGTTGTAGTTGGGCGCCAGTTTGTAGCCGGTCATGGGGATGAGCGACATGCTTTCGGCGCCACCGGCCACGTAGCAATGGCCCATGCCGGCACGGATCTTGGCCACGGCAATGCTGATGGTTTCCAGGCCGGAAGCACAATAGCGGTTCACGGTCATACCGGGAACTTCTTTGCCCAGTGCGCGGTTGGAAATCAGGCGACCAATTTGCAGGCCCTGCTCCCCTTCCGGGTTGGCGCAGCCTACAATGCAATCGTCGACCAGTTTCGGATCCAGGGCCGGGACGGAGGCCATGAGTTGTTTGATGACATCAATGGCCAGATCATCCGGGCGGTACGCTCTGAAACCGCCTTTTCCTGCTTTTCCAACAGCGGAACGAAAGCCCGCTACGATATATGCTTCTTGCATGGTGGAGAGAATTTCTTGTTATGTAATTTACCACTAAGCCACTAAGTGCACTAAGTTATTTGAGTTTATCCGTACTTTGTGATGAATTATCTTAGTGCCCTAAGTGCCTTAGTGGTGAATAAGCCCTCAAAAGTACATCCTTTAGCGAAAATGCGCTAAATTGATTTTTTGCTTCTTTGAAACAGTTTTGGAAAGAAACTGTTTTGGGGTTGCACTCCCTGTCTTTGCATGAAACATCTTGCTTACCTCAAAAAGTTTTTCTGGATTTATCGCGGCCGCATTCTGCTGGGTGTGTTGTTTGTGGGTGCAGCCAACTGGTTCCGTGTTTGGCAGCCTCAGGTGATCCGTCAGGCGCTGGACACCGTGGTGGAGCGGGGTAGTTACTATAAAAACAATGGCGGCATTGATGCGCACCCGGAAGCTATCGGGGAGCTGGGTACTAAAATTGCCTGGTTTGGCGCTGCGGTGATCGGGTTGGCGCTGCTGATGGGTATTGCCATGTTTTTCATGCGTCAGACCATCATTGTGGTGAGCCGTTTGATTGAATACGATATGCGCAAGGAGATTTTTGCGCATTATGAAAAGCTGGATCTGGCGTTTTACAAGCGCAATTCTACCGGCGATATGATGTCGCGCGTGTCGGAAGATGTTTCCAAGGTGCGCATGTTTCTGGGTCCCACCATTTTGTACGGACTTGACCTCATTTTCCTCTTCGTAATGGCCATTTCTGCCATGCTCAGCGTGAGCGTGGAGCTCACGTTGTGGTCGTTGTTGCCGCTGCCTTTTTTGAGCATTTCCATTTACTGGGTAAGCACGCTGATCAACCGGAAAAGTGAAAAAATACAGCAGCAACTGGCTACCCTCACCAGCACCACACAGGAGGTGTACAGCGGTATCCGGGTGGTAAAAAGTTATGTGCAGGAATGGGCCATGGGCCGATGGTTTGCCGAGCAAAGCGAGGAATACCGCAAAAAATCGCTGGAACTCATTCGCATCGACGCGTTTTTCTTTCCCCTCATGTCGCTGCTCATTGGCGTGAGTACCATCATTACGGTGTACGTGGGTGGCCTGCAGGTGGTAGCCGGAAAAATCACCCCCGGCAATATCGCGGAGTTTGTGATTTACATCAATATGCTCACCTGGCCCGTTACAGCCATCGGCTGGATTGCTTCCCTCACCCAGCAAGCCGCCGCTTCCCAGAAACGTATCAACGAATTCCTCAACACCCAC
>DLXL01000422.1:6191-9762 GCA_003448025.1 Saprospirales bacterium
CGTCCATCCCGAGTACTCGGGACCGTCAACCGTCAACCGTCCAGGGACATATCAAATTCGAAAACGTTTCCTTCGTTTACCCGGATACCGGCATCAAGGCGCTGGAAAACGTGTCGTTTGAGCTGCTTCCCGGACAAAAAATGGCCATTATTGGTCGCACAGGCAGTGGCAAAACCACCATTGCCGATTTGTTGGTTCGCATGTACGATGTAACGGAAGGTCGGATACTTATTGACGGGGTGGATATCCGGGAGCACGATCTGTACCATTTACGGCAGCGCATTGGGTACGTACCGCAGGATGTTTTTCTGTTTTCTGATACCGTTTTGGGCAATATTTCCTTCGGAAAAGCCGGAATAACGCAGGCAGAGGCGGAAGAATACGCCAAAAGCGCGGCGGTTCACGACGATATTATGGGTCTGCCAGAAGGCTACCAAACCATGGTGGGCGAACGCGGCGTAACCCTTTCCGGCGGTCAGAAACAACGCGTCAGCATAGCCCGCGCCTTCGCCAAACAACCAGACCTGGTACTGCTCGACGACTGCCTGAGCGCCGTAGACACCAATACGGAAAGTCGCATTCTGGGACACCTCTCCGGCGCCCTGTCCGATAAAACCGCCATTATCATCACCCACCGGATTTATAAAATGCTGGCGTTCGACAAGATCATTGTGCTCGACGAACACCGCATTACCGATGAAGGCACGCACGAGGAGCTACTCGCTCGCGGTGGTTATTATGCCGAGTTGTTTGAGCGTCAGTCGTTGGACGATGAACGATGAACGATGAACGATTGACGATGGGGTTGGTGCTTGTTCTGGCGACTTTGACAGGTTAAATTATCATCTGGGCATCGGGACCTACACAAGCCTGGCTACGCAGGGGCTTTTCTTATCATCTCTAAGAAGCATTAATTACCTGGATTTCAACGATCTCAATACTTCATTGGGGTGCTATTCCCATAGGAAAACAAGGGTATCTTTTATTTTAACCCGGTGAAACCAGAAGTATATTTTCATTTTCACCTGGTTAAAACAAAAGTGTAGTTAGCATTTCACCTGCGCCTCCAATTAACCCCTGGTTAACACCCTCCCCTACACCACCCACTCTCATCCCGGCGTTATCCGTACATGAAAACGCTTCCCCTATTGCTGCTGTTGCCGGCTTTCCTCCAACTGGCTCATGTGCACTGCAGCTCCAACGCCAAACAAGCACCCGCAGCCCTTGCCATACCTACGGCCGATAGTCTGCTGTACTTGCGGTTTTCCCCGCCTGCGGGTTATGCGCAGGCGGAGGCTGATTCAGCATCATTTTCCCATTATTTAAGGCATTTACCCCTCAAACCACCCGGAAGCCCGGTGTTGTACTACCATGGCGGCGAAAAAACCAACCACGGTGTGTACGATGCCGTGGTGAACCTGCCCATTGGCAACAAAAACCTGCACCAATGCGCTGATGCCGTCATGCGTTTGCGGGCAGAATACCTGTGGCGGCAGGGGGAGTACGATAAGATCAGTTTCCACTTCACGAATGGTTTCCCGGTGGATTACGCGCACTGGCGGCGCGGCGGTCGTATCAAAGTGTTCCTGAACGATGTTTCCTGGGAAGAAAGCGCGGCGCCGTCCAATAGTTACGCCACCTTCTGGGCTTACCTGGAAAAAGTGTTCCAGTACGCCGGCACCTTATCCCTCTCCAAAGAACTACACCCCATTCCGGTGCAGGATATCAGCCCCGGCGATGTGTTCATTCAGGGCGGCTCTCCGGGACATGCGGTGATGGTGATGGATGTGGCGCAAAATGCCGCCTGTCAAAAAGTGTTTCTACTAGCGCAGAGCTATATGCCTGCCCAGGAAATTCAGATCCTGAAAAACCCGAACGATCCGGGGCTCAGTCCCTGGTATTCGGCAGATTTCGGAGAAACGCTTGTAACGCCGGAATGGACGTTCCTTAGGACGGATTTGAAGAGATGGTGAGGACGTACTGTTATTCTGAGGGAGCGGTTTTCAAACTATAGATGCGAATAGAACCTTTTTCAAGTACAAGCTTGTCGAGTAAGTTGGCTATTTCAGGATTAGTGTACACTGATGGAGCGTCGGAATAAAGATATTGAGCTCCATTTACTATCATGGATTGCAATATGTCTGAATTCAAACGATCATCCTGAAACCCCCATCCTTTTTTATCAATATAATACAGGAAGATAAAATGGGATACATCATTCCCGGCAACTACAAGCGCATCTTTTGGCACTGCATTTCTAAGCTCTGTTTTATATCGCAACAAATCACTATTAAATTTTGGAGCATCCGGATTCCAGGCATCACGCATCCTCAAATAGCAGGTTATTGGAAGGATCAGTAAAAGGCATATTGTCAAATACCGGTATAAACTGTTTTTAGCGGCATAAAGCTGACAGGCGCCATACCCAACCAGAATAAACAACAATGGGAAGAAAGGAAAAAAATAGTAATCGTGGTTTATCCCAATTGCATTGGCTTCAAAAAAATAATATAGGATAGTCAGCAAACCTAATGAAGCCAATAATATAAACTTTTGCTTTCTAAAAAATGACTTTTTAAAGGCAAGATAAATGCCGGATAAAAAGAATAATACAGAACCATAATTAAGCAATAATTCGGGTAATGTAGAACTCAGGTTCTGAAACGCATAGATCAAAATTTGCAAACCGGAGCTTTCCTTGTTTAGAACACCTTTAACAATAAGATTTCCTTCCCAATCCGGAATAACTGCCAAATACCAGGCTATCGGCAAAATGGAAAATCCAAATGCTTGAAAAAGCTGGGAAATGATTTTCTTGTCCATTCCGGTTTTGGCGATTAAAATGGCAAAATAAACGATTGGAACAATATAGTAAATGATAAAAGGCAGTTTGCATAATGCGCCGACACTCAGTAATAAAGAACTTATTATCAATTGCGAAGCCTGTTTGTTCTTATACCAAAAGAAGAAAAAGGTTAAGCCCCATATAGAGCAGCATAATGCAAAATTATCAGGCAGTGGATTAATGGTATAATAATAAAAGCTTGGTGAAAAAGTAAATGCCCATGCACCAAAAACAGATACCATTGGTTTATCGAACAAGGCGCCTAACAGTCTATACATGCCTGAAATGGATAAAAACCCAATCAAAAACATGAATAACCTGGTGATCAAAATATGTTTCCCGGTTACGTTGTATACACAGGCTATCAACCATTGCATAAGCGGAAACTCCATCCTGAAAACACCCTCCGAATCCCCACGGTCATTTCTCCGGGGAGCCAAAATATTCATATCCTCCTCATAGAAATTATTGATGGTAGACTGCGTTTGTGTTTGTCGCCAGACGTGCAATCCCATCAAATCTTTGGAGAAATGGCTAAAGTGCATTGTTGTACTTAATACAACGATTGCGGCCAAAACTAGGTTTCTATAAGTTTTATTCATCCTTCATTTTTCTATTTTACATAAGAAAAAACGTCCAAATTTATACTTTAAGTAACTGTTTTTGGGGATTTTATTTTGTACAAAAAGCTAAGGCTCTATGTTTAGTGTCGGGGTGACTGGCACT
>DLXL01000343.1:0-173 GCA_003448025.1 Saprospirales bacterium
CTCGTATGTTTGAACCAAGTTCTTTGACAAGATAAATTTAGTATATTAGTTTCCTGGCCGGGAAGTGAGAGGATTTGCGCCTAAACAGATACTTAAGTATCATGTACACGCGGAGAAAAGCCTCACTTCTGCGGTTTCCCTAGAGTCGAAACAGCACTTAAGCCCGTTCAATT
>DLXL01000343.1:407-552 GCA_003448025.1 Saprospirales bacterium
TCCGCCAAAGTCTTGGCATCGATGTTTCCAAAGACCATCTCCAGGTTTGCATTTCCAACCTTGAGGCAGATCAAAGAATCCGGGTAATTGCCAGTACCAAATTTTCCAATAACGGCAAAGGCCTGAATCAGTTAATAGTCTGGGT
>DLXL01000343.1:746-1142 GCA_003448025.1 Saprospirales bacterium
TTTTAAAGTTATCCTGGAAGCCACGGGAGTGTACCATGAACAGGCGACCTATTTTCTGCATGAAAAAGGGTTTGAGGTTTCGGTTGTACTTCCCAATAAGGCCAAATCATTTGCCCGCAGCTTAAATGCCAAGAGCAAAACAGACCAGATTGATGCCAAAATATTGGCTCAAATGGGTTTGGAACGCAAACTAGACAGTTGGAAGCCCGCAAGCCAGAACATGGTCAGTATCAAACGATTGTGTCGTGAACGAACTACTTTGCAAGACCACAAAACGGCCGCACTCAACCAAATGCACGCCAGAAAATCATCCCATCTGCCAGAAAAAAGCAGCCAAAATCGATCTTTAAAACTGATCAAATTTATTGAAAAGCAGATCAAAGAAGTGGAAGAAAG
>DLXL01000343.1:1383-1701 GCA_003448025.1 Saprospirales bacterium
GAAACTGACGGATTTGCGCTCTTTAAAAACAAAGCACAACTTGTCTCCTTTGCCGGGTATGATGTGGTGCAACGCGAGAGTGGAACCTCGGTAAAAGGAACCACCAGAATATCCAAAAAAGGAAACAGTTACATCAGAAGAGCTTTGTACTTCCCTGCCCTGACTGCCGTCAAGTATGAACCACAATTCAAAGATTTCTACCAGAGAGTCTTTGAAAAATCATTCATCAAAATGAAGGGATATGTGGCAGTACAACGAAAGCTTCTTGTCCTGATTTACACCCTTTACAAAAAGGAGGAACCCTACGATCCGCAATAC
>DLXL01000343.1:1851-4382 GCA_003448025.1 Saprospirales bacterium
CAAAACACCATTACAAAAAAATAGGCAGGAACTGTGTCCTGCCTAAGCTGCATAACCAAATCATTGGTTTGCTTTTCTGAAGGCAAATATACTAAAATTATTTGTCAAAGAACTTGGTGGTGAACACAGCACCTCTGCGGTAAAAACTTCTAAACAGCCTCACTATACTAACCTCCCGCACTTCCCAACGCCGCCTTCACTTTTTGAATATTCTGGACACAGCCCTGATGTCCGGGATTTACTGCCAGCGCCCGTTGGAAATATTCCAGGGCTTTTTGTGGCTGGTTGGTATTGAAGTAAACAGCGCCGCAATTATACAATGCATCAAAATTCTTAGGGTTGAACGACAACAACCGGTTCCAATAATTGAGTGCTGTGGTATAATCATTTTTCCGAAAAGCAATCACAGCTACATTATTTAGCGCACCCTGGTAGGTGGAATCAATTTTGAGGGTATTCTCGAAGGCTGTTTTCGCTTCCTCCAGTTTGTTCAGCGCCAGGTAGGAAACCCCCAGGTTATATTGCGCCTCTGAATATCCCGGATAGATATCCAATGCCTTCTGGTAATAGATAATGGACTTTTCAAAAGATTCAGCACGACGCTTATCCTGTGGATTTGGGTTGCTTTCTGCCTGCATACGCCAATAAGATCCATAATGATTCTGCGCCCGGGCGCTGTTGGGCGCTGTGATCAGGCCGGATTCAAAAAGCTCCAGTTGGGTGGCCCAAACCTGCGAGCGGGTAAACGTTTTGACGGCATACAGGAGTAAAATAACCCCTGCCAGGCCATACAAGGTATTCCTGGACCATTGAAACCGATCGGTCAATGCCGAGAGGGCCCAGGCCAGAGCCAGGCAAAACCCAGCGGAAGCACTGAATAAGAAGCGCTCTGCCATGGTGGCGCCAATGGGCGTCAGGAAATTGGATACCAGAATCAGCATCACAACGTAAAAACCGATCGCATAGGCAAATACTTTCTTTTTGGCCAATCCCCAAAAGAACAAGACCGCCAAAGCTGTATATGCCATCAGGGCAAGAATAAAACCGGGATCTGCAGGCCCCACCAGAGGAACCTGATTGTAAGAGTAATCAAAACTAAGCGGGTGCGGAAAAAGCAACAATCCAAGATATCTGCCCAGGATCATCGTCCGACTGGCAAACCATTCGCCATCATTACTTGCGCCGGACAGCGTGTTGTTGACCAGATCCTTTATATCCGACGAAAAGAACATGTTATCCATGGCGCTGTTGCGCATCAAAAAATACAGCGCCACCGGCGCCAGATAAAGCGCGGTAATGCCAGCAATACGCTCCGCTTTTTGTCTGGTAAAGAACCACAGCGTAAGGGGTATGAGTCCCAACATGGCCAGGCCGGTTTCTTTGGCCAGAGTTGCCGCCAGGTAACAAACAAGGCTGATGACCAGATGTCTGCTTTTAGTTCCATCCTGTACATATATCAACAGGTATACCAGGCTTAAGGCAACAAACAGGAAACTCAGGATCTCATCTCTACTCTTAATATTGGCCACAACTTCCGTATGGATGGGGTGCGCAACAAAAAGTAAAGCGCCCAATAGCGGAATGAGGCTTTCTCTTCCCAATGCTTTTTGTAGAAACACATAAAAAGCACCACAAGCCAGGGCGTAATACACGACATTGAAAAAGTGATAGGCGCCGGCGGTTCCGCCGAAAAATGATTTCTCTATGGCAAAGACCGTTAGCATAAGCGGACGATAAGATTGATCATCCATGCCGTTAAAGCCATATAATGTGCCATGGCCGAAGATCTCTCTAATCCCGGCTATTCCTTTGTTAACCAGTTTGTTATTGCGGGTCATGATCTCATCATCCAACACAAAATCAAAACCAATGGTGATTGCATAAAGCACCATTGCAGCCAGCATCACCATCCATAATCCCCAATTTGTTTTAGCGCCTGCCGACATCGTTTCTGACTGACGTTCGGTTTTCGTTTTGTTCTTATTACGCATGAAAATATCTTTTAAAACCGCGTGAATATAGCGATAATTCAGGCATTCAAACCATTAAAAAAAGCTGAAAACCCCGGGACATTCCGCTAAAACACCCGTCTTTGCGATGGTTAGGTTTTTCAGTTTGGTCTGTTGAAATCAACTAAAACGGCTTTAGTATGTGTATTCATCCAAATTCTGATGATTCCCGCTAATAGTAGCCCACCTTCGGTTTGGATTAAGAGCTTGTTCGGGATTTGGATTTTGGGCTACAAGCGACTAATTTTATTTTATTTATCGTTAAAATTTTCGCCGTAGGCTTCCGGCTATGGCTGCAAATTTTGTCTCAACTAAAATAAAATTTGCTCGCTTTCGCCTCAAACCCAAATCCAGAACAAGCTCTAAGTTTCCAGCACTAAAAATTAACTATTATGACAAAAACACTTCATGCCATTGTTCTGGCAACACTTTGCTCAACCCTTTTGCCTCAAATCATCCAGGCCCAGGTACTTCGAATACCTGAGAACACCAATTTTGTTTGTAACACGGGCAGGCGTGTCG
>DLXL01000633.1:0-142 GCA_003448025.1 Saprospirales bacterium
TGCGGTAAAAATAAAAAAGCGACTAATAAGATAGTCTCAATACCTTCTACTCCCTTCACCCCTTCACCCACCTTACACTCCGCATCACCTTACCCTGTCCGGCTATGGTCAACAAATACGTACCCGCAGGCAAGGCATCGCT
>DLXL01000633.1:486-743 GCA_003448025.1 Saprospirales bacterium
CTGGGCTTCATCCAGGGTGTTATTCGGCTGTAAGACGCCAACATTGAAGTCGAGAATGAATTGCTGGATGATTAACTTGTCATAAGATGAAGGCAGTCTGCTAGAAGTTGCAGTTATTATTTTGTTACTGCCAACTTCTACCATTGTGAATGGCGCTTGCACGGGGGTGATGGTGCTGTAAAAAAATCCACCCGTCCCAAAAGTTTGATCTATGCTCCCGTCGGGATTCAGTTGTACCATAATGGCTCCGCTAATAT
>DLXL01000633.1:900-2111 GCA_003448025.1 Saprospirales bacterium
TTTGTACCGCTCCTAAAATAAGCAGCAACAACTTTCCATCCGGACGAATAGTCAGATCCAGCACTTCAGATCCAATTGGCAAGTATACCACACCATTATCCCCGAACGCTGGGTCACGCTCTCCATTAGGCAGGTATCTGGCTACCGATGCCATATAAGGAGGTAAGGTATACCCACCCATTACTATTTTCTGATCCTGCTGCACACCGAGTGCATAGCTTTCACTTATACCGGTAAAGGAGTCAAGTACTCGGCCATTTACGCCAAAGGTGGAGTCTAATTGGCCGTTGGGGTAGATCCGCAGCAAGGATGCCGGACGAACTTTATGTTCAAAAAAGGAGAATCCGCTCACCAATAAGCGGCCATCTGACTGAAGTTCAATGCAATAAAAAAATTCAATCCCGGACTCAAGATAGCGCAAAATACCGGCGCCTGAAAAACTGGAGTCAGGTACGCCATTTTCCAGAAATGCCACTACCGCAGAGCTGTCGGAACCTTCCATTCGGCCCGCGCCATAAATAGTGCCGTTCGGACTGATTGCGATATCTACTATTTCAACACCATGTAAAGGCGCACAAGCATTTGTGCCAAAAGTGGTATCCAACGTGCCATCAGGTAAATATCTGCACAGCTCCGAATAGCCATGATTACAGAGGAACTTCCCATCGGGCAAAGCTTTAACTACCGATGTAACCCCCATCCAAACATTTCCTGGAATAGGTTCATTCGTACCTATTGAATCTCCGTTGCTGTTGTAAATATTGACTTTCAACGTCAACGGTTGATGCCCGCCAACTACAATATTGCCGTTAGGCAAAACATCCATGGAATAGGAATACATGGCGCCTGAAGAAATATTCGTCATCAGTGATCCATCTTCTGAAAAACTGGAGTCTCGACGTACTACCTGAGCTTCTGAAAATGAAAATAAGCCTAAAAGCATAATAATGAGCATGTTATGTTTATTCATAAGAGCGAATTTGATGAAATTGAATAAACAAATGTAGGCGCATGTGTTGTTTAAAAATATAACACTTTTTACCGGTTATTCTCCCTGAGGTCTGTAAAAGCTACACCTCATTATTGGTCTGTCTCGGAAATTATTGCAATAAAATCTCCCTCTCTCTTTGTTGGAGTGCAAATCATTTGTCACTTTTGCCATCTTAGAAGGAAGTGTTCTGTCATTGGCGCTTCCGTTTTATCGACTTTTT
>DLXL01000633.1:2353-9373 GCA_003448025.1 Saprospirales bacterium
ACAGTAACTGACCAAAGTGGAGAACCTCTAATTGGGGCCACTGTTGCCGTAAAAAGCACCAACACCGGTTCTGTATCCGATGTAAACGGCCGGTATTCCATTCCGGTTGCCAAAGAAGGCGCCGTGCTGGTATTTTCCTATACCGGCTATGCCACACAGGAAATCCCGGTTGGCGCCAGTAATACTGTGGATGTTACCCTCCTGGAAAACGACAACGTGATGGATGAAGTAGTTGTTGTAGGCTACGGCAGCCAAATCCGCAGCACACTCACCGGAAACATCGCCAAAATCGACAATGAAAACATCAAGGGTATGCCTGTGGTGTCTGTTGAACAAGCCATGCAGGGGCAGGCTGCCGGTGTTTACGTGGAAAGCGTAAACGGTAAAGTGGGCGCCGCTGCGCGCGTACGTGTACGTGGAGTAGGCTCCATCAATGCCGGCACAGAGCCACTGTTCGTGGTTGACGGTATTCCTCTTTCCAAAGATGCCCGAAATACCTTCGGCGCAGCCATGAACCCGCTCGCCGACATTAACTTCAATGACATCGAATCTATTGAAGTATTGAAAGATGCATCAGCGAAAGCCATTTATGGATCCCGCGGATCTAACGGCGTAATCCTGATCACCACTAAATCCGGTAAATCAGGTAAAAGCCAAATCGAACTCGATTTGCAGTATGGCGTTAGTCAGCCAACCCGCAAACGTGAATTCCTGAACGCTTCTGAATTCATCGAACTTTTCACAGAAGCCGCCAACAATTCTGACGATATTGAAGGGGTTCCTTATAATGACCCAAGTTCATGGTCCACCTTTGTCAATAATCGTTTCTTCCGTTATTCCGGTCGCAACGATGATTGGATGCAAAGAATTGACAAAACCAATTGGCAGGATGAGGCATTTCAGGATGCTACCATGTACAATGCCATCCTTTCATTTAGCGGAGGCAGCGATAAAATGCGGTATTATTTCAGCGCTAATCGCGGTCTGAACGAAGGGATCCTGGTAGCCAACCACCTCACTAAGGATGGTGCGCGCCTGAACCTCGACTTCAATGCTACGGACAAACTCAAAATGGGCGTTAATCTCGCAGTGTCAAGAACGGATACCAGAACCCCATCCGATGACAATGCCTTTTCTACCCCCATGCAGCTCGTAGCACTTGCGCCTATTACACCTAAACGTGATGAAAATGGCCAGTTGTACGACCGTCCGGTTACGACCTACTATAATGGTCTGATCGATGTGGAAGATGCTACCCGAAAAGTGTTGAGTAATCGTACGCTGATCAATGTATTTGGCGACTACAGTTTCACCCAACATCTTGCACTCCGGGTAGAGGGTGCAGCCAACCTTTATGGCGTTCGGGATGAGGCGCGTTTCGGCGCCCGCACGGATGTAGGTAATGATTCCAACGGTTACGGGGAATCTGTATTTGCCGGCGCCACGGATTATAATACCAACGCTGTTTTGCGCTGGAACAGAGACTACGATGTGCATAGCCTGGGATTTGACCTCGGTACAGAATATTTTGAAAGCACCAACAACCGCACACAGGTTTTTGGGGAGCAATTCCCAACGGACGACTTGCGGACGCTTGCCAGTGCGGCAATCATTACCGGCGGTACCAGCACGGAAGACAAATTCAGCTTCCTTTCCTACTTCGGTCGCGCTCGTTACAACTACGATCGCAAGTACCTGT
The DNA here is from genome assembly GCA_003448025.1 of Saprospirales bacterium. GTDB lineage: Bacteria > Bacteroidota > Bacteroidia > Chitinophagales > Saprospiraceae > M3007. The sequence goes on from DLXL01000633.1 coordinate 4,053, forward strand.
TTAATGCCTCTTTGCGTACAGACGGCTCTTCCCGCTTTGGCGCCAATAAGCGCTATGCCATTTTCCCGGCTTTTTCTGCCGGCTGGGTACTTAGTGAAGAAGGTTTTCTGGATGGAAATAATACCTTGTCTTTCCTTAAAGCACGCGCTTCCTGGGGCCAAAGTGGCAACGCTGATATCGGCAATTTCCGTGCACTCGGTCTGTACAGCCCGGGAAGCTACAACGGAGAAAGCAACTACATACCACAACAAATTGCCAACCCGGATCTTACCTGGGAGAAAAGCACAGAGTTGAACTTTGGTATTGACTGGGGGCTGTTCAACAACCGCATCAGCGGTGAAATTGATTACTACATCAAAACCACCAATGATCTGCTTCAGCAGGTGCCAATCCCGTCTACTTCGGGTTTCTCTACCCAATGGAGAAACATCGGTGAACTGGAAAACCGCGGCTGGGAGTTCACCGTGAATTCTAACAATCTTGTAGGTGATTTCAAATGGACTACCTCTTTGAACCTTGCATTGAATAAAAACAGGGTCGTAGCACTTGCTGATGGACAAGATATCATCGACGATGGTGGAACCCGTTATTCTAATGTAGTAAAAGTAGGAGAACCCATTGGTGTTTTCTATGGCGCTGAGTATGCCGGAGTTGATCCAGCCAATGGAGATGCCTTATGGTATACCAATGCCACAGATGGTTCTGATCCAAGAGCAACCACCAACGACTTTAGTGAGGCCAATTATACCGTTCTAGGTTCCCCGCTACCTGATTTAATCGGTGGGATCAGCAATACATTCTCCTGGAACAATCTAAGCCTTGATATTCGCTTCCAGGGCCAATACGGCAACGAAATCCAGCGCTCCGGCGACGTGTTTATGTCATGCAACGCCTGCTGGTTCGACAATCAGACACGTGATCAACTGGATCGCTGGCAGAATCCCGGCGATATCACCAACGTGCCGGAAGCCCGTCTTGGCTATTCCAATGGCGACATCGGTCGCAGCAGCCGGTATATTTCTGATGGCTCTTTCCTCCGTCTGAGGAACCTTACCCTGGCCTATGATATCCCCACCAACAAGTGGATGAAGGGGGTACGCAGCCTGCGTGTATATGCAACTGCAACCAACCTTCTCACTTTCACCAGATACGAAGGATGGGATCCGGAAGTAACAGCCGACTTCCTGGCCAACAACACAACGTATGGCGTTGATTTCTATTCCGCACCTCAGCCCAAGACCATTATTGGCGGTATCAGAATCGGTTTCTAACTTCAACCAAAATCTTGTCAACAATGAAAAAGCTAAAATATATACTCTTTTCAGGCCTTCTGCTCCTGGCAGGCGCCTGCGATAAAAACCTTGAAATTGAGCCGCTCCAAAGTGTTAGTGAGGACTTCGCACTCGACTCAGATGAAAATGTGAAGTTGGTGCTTCAGGGAGCTTATGATAACATCAGTCGTGATGGCGTTTATGGAGGTAATCTTTTCCGTGATGCCGAACTGCTTGGCTCAGATGGGGAAATTCGTTGGGTTGGTACGTTCTCAGACCCACGTGATATCATAAACCATGCTATGGATGCCGGTAATGCTGATGTGGAAAATACCTGGACGAGCGCCTACAGGACTATCAATAATTGCAACAATGTTCTGAGTGCTTTGGACATTGTTGTGGCGGATGATCGTGACAGGGTAAAAGGAGAAGCCTTGTTTCTGCGTGCGGCCTGTTACTATGAGTTGGTTCGCTTATTTGGAAAACCCTATGTTGCCGGAGGCGCAAACACGCAGCTTGGTGTACCCCTCGTGCTCACACCAACCCGTGGTATAACTGAAGACAGCTATGTGAGCAGAAGTACGGTAAGTGAGGTTTATCAACAAGTTCTTACTGATTTGCATGATGCTATGGATTTGCTTCCTGAGGATAACGGGGTATATGCTAACAAGTTTGCGGCCATTGGAATGACAGCCAGAGTGCATTTGACTCGGGGTGAATATCAGGAAGCGCGTGACCATGCCGTAGAGGTAATTGATAACTCCGGTTATTCTTTGGTTCCCAATTTTGCCGATTTATGGAATCAGGATGATGATACAGATGAAGCGATCTTCAGTATGCAGGTTTCTGCTCAGGATGGCGCCAACGAGCTGGTAACATTCTTCTCTATTCCGGCATTTGGAGGCCGTGATGGAGATATTGAAATTCAGAGCAGCCACCTGGCACTTTATGATGCCAATGATACCCGTTTAGCCTTGTTCTATGATGGTAATGGCGCCATGCGCACCGGAAAATGGCGGGATCAGTACAGAAACATCCCGATTATGCGTCTGGCAGAAATGTATCTGATTGCTGCAGAAGCGGATGCCCGCCTGGCAGGGAATGGCGCCCAATACCTGAACCCAATACGTGAACGCGCCGGACTCGCACCTATTTCTCCGGCACTATTGTCTGACGTGTTGAAAGAACGCCGCAAAGAACTGGCATTTGAAGGGCATAGAATTCACGACATCAAGCGTGTAGGCGGTACGGTTGATGGATTGAATTTTGATGCGCCAGAATTGGTATTCCCGATTCCTGCCCGTGAAATGGAGGTGAATAGAAACCTTCAACAAAACGACGGATATTAAGTCATTTGATTTGATATAAAAGTGTGCCATGCCCGGAATCTCGGTGTGGCGCACTTTTATATTTAGGCTGCATAGGAACAGGATGATTTTAAAAACCCTTGATTTTCAATATTTTTCCATAACTTTGCGCTGTCCCTAGGGATAATTACTTTTCATTTTTTCAATTTTTTTAGTATGCGTACAGGAACTGTCAAGTTCTTTAATGAGACCAAAGGATTTGGTTTTATTGTAGATTCAACCAACGGTGAGGAAGTTTTCGTTCACGTAACTGGCCTTGTCGACAAAATTCGCGAAGGCGACACCGTTACCTTCGAGGTCCAAAATGGCAAAAAAGGCTTGAATGCAGTCAATGTACAATTGGCATAAGCTATTGTAACATTCCGACATAAGATTCAGAGACTCCGGCGGGTAATCCCGGCCGGAGTTTTTTATTTATTGGCTACAACCCTTGTATTTTTACCAAAAGTTTTACCATGCTCAGATTATCCTTTAGTTTCCTGTTCATGCTGGTATTTTGTACCATTACCCATGCGCAGCCAGATATTGAAAAGTTATTCCAAACCCAGCTAATCATGGCAGAGGATGGGGCTACCATCCAGTTTCCGGAAGGGAAATATTTCCTATCCAATACGCTATGGCTGGATGGAAAAAAGAATATTACACTTCAGGGCGCTGGCCAGGGTAAAACCATACTGTCTTTTCTAAACCAAAAACAGGGAGCAGAAGGTATTAAAGTTACCAATGCACAAAACATTGTGATTGAGCAACTTACCGTTGAGGATGCAAAAGGAGATCTTGTTAAAACCCAACAGGTAAAAGGATTGATACTCCGCGACATCACTGCCCAATGGACAGGCAAACCAAAGTCTTCCAACGGTTCATATGCCCTGTACCCGGTGCAATGCAGTCAGGTGCGCATTGAACGATGTACGGCTATTGGCGCTTCCGATGCCGGCATTTACGTTGGGCAGTCCGATTCTGTTTGGGTGACGGATTGCGTGGCAAAATGGAACGTTGCCGGTATCGAAATTGAAAATACTACCAATGCCTGGGTCTGGAAAAACAAGGCATTCGACAATACAGGAGGTGTTTTAGTATTTGATCTGCCGGATCTGCCTAAAAAAAGAGGCGGCCATGTCAAGGTGTTCGATAACCTGATCACCCGCAACAACCTCCACAATTTTGCACCGCCGGGTAATATTGTGGGTAAAGTGCCCCCGGGAACAGGAGTGATGATCCTGGCTACCAATGATGTGGAAGTATACCACAACAAGATTTGGGATAACAAAACGGTCTCCACCGCCATTGTGAGCTATTACATTGCCGAAACCCCGATCAAAGACAAGGACTATAACCCTTACCCATCCCAGATATACATTCATGATAACCTGTATTCCATGGGTAAAAGAATGCCAACCTGGAAAAGTAAACTGGGCTTTATCTTCTGGTGGAAATTTGGCAAACGTGTACCACATATCCTGTACGACGGCATTCAAAACCCGGACTGGATAGATACCGACGGCGAGTTGAAACAGGGATATGAAATATGCATTCAAAGCAATGAAAATGGCACATTTGCCAATATCCGTGCGGATAAACTGGGGCTCTTTAAAGGAAAAATCAGCAAAGACCGCAAACCATATGATTGCAAGTTATAAAACCGGTTTTATCCTGCTGATCAGCGGGTTCCTGATAGGCCAGGCTTTTTTGCCGGATTCTGTACCTGCGCCTAAAACGCAGCTATCTTCCTATGGATTTTTCCAGGGGCCTCTGTCCGATTTGAAACCTGCCAATGGGGTTTTCCCGTACGAAGTGAATGCCCCACTTTTCAGTGATTATGCGGAAAAGGCCCGATTCATTTATCTGCCGGAAGGAACACAGGTAGCATACCATCCGGATCGCTCCTTTGAATTCCCCGATGGCGCTGTCATCATCAAAAATTTTTACTACTATAAAGATGTCAGACAAACTGAATTAGGGCGCAAAATATTGGAAACCAGGCTGTTATTAAAAGAAAATGGCGCCTGGAAAGCGCTTGAATATGTATGGAATGACGCTCAAACAGAAGCTTTGCTGGAGGTGGCAGGCGCCAGTTTTCCTCATGAATGGGTGGATGCTAAGGGCAAAAAAAAACAGGTAGAATACATCGTTCCCAATCTGAACCAATGCAAGGGATGCCACTCTTACGATGGCGCTTTTGTGCCCATTGGAGTAACCGCTCGTCAGTTAAACCGGACAGAACAGGGAGAAAACCAGTTGCTTCGCTGGCAACGGGAGGGGCGTTTGCTGCTACCTGAAGGATTTTCCCCGGAACAAACGCCCGGATTGGCCGATTACCGCCTGGCCGAAACAGATCTAAACGCCGCTGCCCGGGGGTATTTGGATGGAAACTGTGCCCATTGCCACAATCCGCATGGCCCGGCCAGCACCAGCGGTATGTTTCTGGAGTACAACCAACAGGAACCCGAGCGCATAGGCATCGGAAAGCCTCCGGTGGCGGCAGGCCGGGGCAGTGGTAACCGAAAATTCGGTATTGTGCCCGGAAAACCTCAGGAAAGCATTCTGCTGTTTCGTATGGAAAGCGATGATCCGGGAATCCGTATGCCGGAATTGGGCCGGCAATTGCCACATGCAGAAGGCATTGCGCTGATAAAGAACTGGATAAAAAACATGAAATAATATCCAATATCCAATATCCAAT
>DLXL01000068.1 GCA_003448025.1 Saprospirales bacterium
GGTGAGGTCCAGAATAAAACAGGGGTTGAACTCCTTCAGCATCTCCACGCTCAACTCACTTTCGGCATTGTGGCTTTCATCCACCACCACCAATGGGTTCAGGTACTTGATGACCGCCCCCAGGGTGATCTCGGCCTCTTTGCCCATCAGATTTTCAAAACTTTGCAGGTTGCCGTTTTCCTGAAACACCTTGCGGTCTTCCTTATTCCTGGCCCGCAAGCTGTCGAAACTGAACACCATGATGTTCAGCTGCTCCTTTACCGTGGTAGCATTGAACCCACTGCCCTGCAACAGGGTTTCTTTGTCAAAAACCTCCACTTTATGCCCAAAATGCGCATTGATTTTCTGTCGGTAAGGGTGTGAAGGGTCCTTGAGGTTTTTAATGGTTTGCTCCAGAATGGTAATGGACGGCACCAGCCAAACCACCGCCTTCGGACGGTTGTAATCAAAAGCGTCGAAGATGGTTTTGATGGCATTGCAGGCAATAAAGGTCTTGCCGCCCGCCGTGGGCACTTTCACGCAGAGGTGCGGTACCCGAGGCACATTGTTCTTGTACGGCTCAATGGCCGTGCCTGGAAACGGGAAAAGCGGCGTTCTGGGATGCTGCGCCCAAAACTGATGAAAAGCTTCTTTCACGTCTTTGGTGCGCTGTATGTGCTCCAAGAACGCGGAAAGATCGTTGATCACCTGCTGTTGATATGGTTTGAGTTCCATTTACCTTTCAAAAGTTAATGATTGGGGAAGCATGAGCAAGAATGGAACCGCTTTTTCGTAATCAAGGGCCTCATAAAACAAACCCAATCGCGCCAGATTCTTGTAATACGCATTGATATGTTGGTAATAATACCGCTCCGATGGAATATACCACGCCCTTTCGCCCAGCTTTTCCCTTAAAAACCACTTCTCCAGCAATCGTGAAATCCGGCCATTGCCGTCGCTGAAGGGGTGGATGTTGACGAACGCCAAATGAATAAATGACGCGTAGTAAAATACCTCTTCTATCGTCAGGTCTTGTTGTAGCAGATCCTCCAGTTCACGCCAAAAAGCATCATATCTGTCGGCTACCATGCTCAACGGAGCCGCTTCGTATTGGATTCTGCCGGTTTTATGCTCCATCACCAGCATTTCTGTTTTGCGCAGTACACCCCGCTGATCAGCAGGCAACAAATGGGCTGCAATCAGCCGGTGGGCTTGCAAAAAATGGCTCCGGTTCAGCTCGTTTTCGTGGGCAAAAAGATAGGCGTTGTACAGGTCGTTCGGTTTTTCGGTCAGCTCGGGCAAGTACTCAATGTGCAGCATCTTGTGCTTCACATAACTATCTACCTCCATGGGCTCTCCCTCTATTTTAGACGACGACATGACCGAAACAGAGGTGTAAAAGGTAAAGCTGTGCGGCTCCAGCACAAATTGTTCAATACTGGAAAACGACTGCCGGATATCTATGTCCAGCATAGATTTCCAGGTGGCAAAATGTTCCGGTTTAATGAGTTTGTCCATAGCTTAAAACCTGCTGATATCCCGCGGGATTTTTTTGAAAATAATATGCCTCCCGGTCAGGTACTCCTGGGTGAGCAAACAATTATCGGCATAAATGACGTACTGCTCCGCCCGGGTTTTGATGGTGGCCAAAAAAGCATGATCCAGCGATGTAATGCGCTCCGGCTCGTAATAGAAGTAGTAAGCGGTGTCGTGATGCTTGCCCAGAAAATGCACATTTTCCTCTCCCCTCTCCTCTGGAGAGGGGCCGGGGGTGAGGCGCTGTTTCGTTTCCGTATAATACACATACGCCCGTATTTTTGCTGCTCCCGCCTGCTCGTTGAGGTGGCCCTGGTCTGTAAACATGGGCGCTCCCAGGGTGTAATAATCAAAGCTGCCGCCGGTACCCTCAATATCAGCAAAACCATTAATAACCATTTTTATCCTTTCTGCTGTTACAGTCTCTGCATAATCTTCCATTTCAATTAATATAAACTCTCGAGCACCATCGTCCAATTTATTCAAGTCAAGGGTTGCGTGTCCCGTGGAACCTGAACCAGCAAATGAATCTAATATGATATCATTTTGAGAGGTCAGGGCTCTTAATATTTCTGTGATTAATGCAAGTGGTTTAGGATAATTGAATACCTTTTTCGAAAATATGTCATTTAAAAGGGTTGTTCCTTTAACAGAAAAAAATTCCTTCTCGAGCCAAATTGTAGGGATCTCGCTCCCAACTGTTTTATTTTCTCCAAAGGTTAATGTTGGAGAGGTGGCTTCCTTGCCACTTACTTTTAGCTCGCCTTTTTCAATTTTTTTTATTACCCCTTCAGGTAGATATTGAATGCTGAATTTGTTCAAACTGTCTTTTTGTCGGTTTGGTGTAATTTTAATATATCCCTTTTCCCAATCATTTAGTAATCTATTTGAAGTTAAACGCCAAACACATTGCTTGCCTTTGCTGGTAATTGGCCATATAGCAACTGTCCCTTCTGGTGCTTCAGAAAAATTATACTCAAATTCTGATAAATCATTATTGTAAGTCCCATTTTTTTTACGTTCCTGCAAAGATTCACCAACGCTATGCAGTGTAGATGTCTCTAAATTTATAAAAATTGGATATGTTTGATTAGGGCGCTGTGTCTTATCAAAAGTTGCAAGAGTTAAACCTTCAAATGGAGTTCGTTCTTTCCCACCAGTAAAATTCATCGGATTCGGTTCAAATTCGGCAGGTAGAATAAATATTAAGAACTCATGCTGATAATTAAATGAGCCTGATGGCTTCCCTCCTGAGGTTTGAACAGTAACACATGATAATTGCTTTGTTGAGAACAGTTCATTAAGTAGCGGCATTAAATTAAAAACCTCGTGATAGCCAATACTGATTACCATCGAGCCATCTTCCGCAAGTAATTTTTTCAAAAGTTTTAATCTTGGGTACATCATACACAGCCACTTATCATGCCTTGTAAGGTCTTCGCTTTCTTTGCCCACCACCTGGCCCAGCCATTTTTTGATTTTGGGGTCGTTCACGTTGTCGTTGTACACCCATCCTTCGTTGCCGGTGTTGTAGGGCGGGTCGATGTAGATGCACTTCACCTGGCCCGCGTAGCGGGGCAGCAGGGCCTTGAGCGCGTGCAGGTTGTCGCCCTGCACGATGAGGTTGCCGCTTGCGCTGTCGCCGCAGGACAGCTCGGGCACCGGCTCCAGCAGGCGGAAGGGCACTTCCTTGTGATGCTTGACGACGGCTTCCTTGCCGATCCAGTTCAGTGTGGGCATGGCGCCTCGTGACCTTCAGTTCTTGCGGGCGTTGTTGCCGCCCGCGCCTTGTTCTTCATCCGCGCCCCCGGCGCGCACCCAGTCGTCCACCTCGGACCGCTTGAACTTCCGCAGACGCCCGACGCGGTGCGCCGCCAGCCCGCGGTGTTCCCGCCATCGGTAGACGGTTTCCTTGGCCACGCCCAGGTGTTGGGCGAACTGCTCGACGGAGACCCACGGTTCGACGGTCATTGCGTCCGCGCTTGCCAACTGGAAGCGCCTCAAATGGACGCATCCGCATGAAAGCCTATCAGCGGAAGCAAGCTGTCCCCAGCTTGGCTTCGGGGCGGAACACCGATCCCCGCGCCGCAGCACACGCCAGACATCGGCGTGGTCCGAGCATTCGACGTAGAAGACGAGGTAGTGGTGGCGCGTCAGCGGCCAGGAGCGCAGGTCCGGCAGATTCAATTCATGCGCGTGGC
>DLXL01000069.1:0-583 GCA_003448025.1 Saprospirales bacterium
AAAAGGAGAGAAAAACATCGGTTTTCAGGAGTATTTAAAAAAAATGCCCCCCATTATTGAAGCCAATTATTTCTTTAAAAATTTGGATGGTGAGCACTTTTCCAATCAGGCTGCAGCCTGGGGTCTGGGCACCCCGGTAGTAACCCAAAGTGCTGCCTGGGCAGATTTTGACAACGATGGCGACCTGGATCTGGCGCTCAACAACACCAATGATTATGCCGGAATATTGGAAAACAAATCGGAACAAACTCCTAATCATTGGCTAAGGATCCAGCTCAAGGGCAATCCCGGAAATCCATGGGGCATCGGCGCCCAAATCCTGGCTTATGGTAGTGGGAAGACTTTTTATCTGGAACAAAATCCGGTGCGGGGCTTTCAGGCCTCTGTGGATCCGGTATTATCACTTGGCCTGGGCCAGGTGGCCGTACTAGATTCGCTCGTCATCACCTGGCCAACCATGGAACGGCAGGTACTTACAGGCGTTAAATCCAACCAAACCTTGCGATTGGATATTGCCCAGGCACAAGGTAAAACCTTGTCTACACCCCCGGCCGTCACACCCCTGTTTACCGATGACAACGGA
>DLXL01000069.1:723-3261 GCA_003448025.1 Saprospirales bacterium
CCACCCCTGTTTACCGCTGACAACGGAATCCTGCCCTTTAAACACCAGGAAAACGAATCAAACGACCTGAAAAAACAAGCCTTACTGCCCTGGTTTTACTCCCGGCTGGGGCCAGCCATGGCCTCTGCCGATGTCAACGGCGATGGTGTTGAAGACCTCTATCTTGGTGGCGCACAGGGGCAGGCAGGGGTTTTGCTGCTGGGCAATACTGCTGGAACTTTCAGCCCTTCAATCCAGCCAGCATTCAACCTGGATGCGTCCTGCGAAGATCAGGGGGCTGTTTTTTTTGATGCCAATGGAGATGGGGCAATGGATTTATTCGTTTGTTCGGGCGGCTATGATATAGAACCCAATGCCCCAGCAATACAACATCGGCTATACCTGAACAATGGAAAAGGCATGATGACCAAAGCGACCAACGCCTTGCCTGAATTACATCAGCCTGCAACTTGTGTACAGGCCGCAGACGCAGATAATGATCGAGACCTGGATCTTTTTGTAGGCGCTGGGGTTTTGCCTAACCAATTCCCGGAAACCGGAAATGGATACCTTCTGCTGAACGACGGCAAAGGAAAGTTCACCCAGGGCGCATTATTTGCCGGAGCAACCAGCGGCCTTTGGGTACAAACCGATGCTGATCCGGAACCGGAACTGATAACGGCCGGAGAATGGCTACCAATTCAAATACATGATAACCTGGGAGGGTCTTTCAAAGCCACTGAAACCCTGCACTTGAGCGGACTTTGGAACTGCCTCTATGCTACCGATATGGACGGTGATGGAGACCAGGATGTGGTAGCCGGCAACCTGGGCCTGAATAGTCAGCTTCGCGCATCTGAGCAAGAGCCCCTGGAACTTTACAGTGCAGATTTCGACAAAAACGGCAGTCCCGATCCTCTGATATTTTATTACGTTCAGGGCAAATCCTACCCATTGGCTTCATTAGAAGATTTGACCGGGCAACTCCCTTATCTGCGCAAGAAGTTTCAATATTTCAAGGACTACGCAGACGCACAGGTAGGAGATATACTGACAGCGGCACAAATAGAGGCTGCCACCCACTTAACCGCCCAGACTCTGGAAAGCGGATGGCTGGAAAACCAGGGTAATGGCAAGTTTGCGTTCCACTCTTTTCCCACGGAGGCACAAATAGCACCAGTACAGGCCATCGCCAGTCTGGATGCCAATGCAGACGGACATATGGATCTGGTACTGGCCGGAAACAGAACACATAATCGGGTAAAACTGGGCAATTTGGGCGGAAATCATGGTCAACTATGGCTCAATCAGGGCAATAAAACATTCCGCCCTTGCAGCTATTTGGAAAGTGGATTACATGTACGCGGAGACGTGCGTAGTTTGGCCATAGTGTCATCCGGCACTAAAAAACGCCTCGTTTTCGGTATCAACAATGCCGCTGCGGCAATTTACACAATCAAATCGCCTAAATAGCGTGTCGAAAATCGCACACTTTATAACCCGTTGGACACAATGGGAATATTATCCCTGGTGGTTGGCTAACATTCCGGTGTATGGATTTTGGCTATGGTTTGCAGCACGAGCCAGGCACCTGTTTTTCTTTTCCAATGTTAATCCAGGCATTCCATTGGGTGGTGCTATGGGAGAATCCAAGTGGGATATTCTGATACAACTTCCTGAAGCCATCCTACCAAAAACCTTGGTTGTAGGAAAAGAAGAGCCATTAGAATCTGTGCTTTTCATGCTCCATCGGAAGGGCATGACTTTCCCCATTATTGCCAAACCAGACGTAGGTGAACGCGGTTTTTTGGTTAAAAAGATTCACAACGAGCCAGAATTAAGGGAGCATCTCCAGCAATGGCCTGTCCGGTTTATCCTCCAGGAGTTTTTGGCACAACCGCTCGAAGCATCAGTGTTATACCATCGCTTTCCTGGTGACGATGGATATTTCGGCATTACCTCGGTGTGTATAAAAGCGTTTTTACAGGTTGAAGGAGATGGAGAAAGCACTATCCGCATGCTTATGCAAAAGCAGGCTCGCGCTGCCTTCCAATTGACCCGCTTCGAAAAGGAATACCCGGGGTTACTGGATCAGGTACCTGCCCCGGGTGAATCTGTACTCCTGGAACCCATTGGAAACCATTCACGTGGCACCAAATTTATCAATGGGAATCACCTGATTACACCATCTATGGTTCAGGCATTCGAAAAAATTTGCCGGCAAATTCCGGACATTCATTACTCCCGATTTGACCTGAAAACAGAATCCTGGGACGCACTGCAACGCGCTAATTTCAAAGTAATGGAACTCAATGGTGTTTTGGGAGAACCTGCCCACATTTATGATCCTTCTCATGGAATGAGTAGAGCCTACCGGGATCTTTGGCAGCACTGGCGTTTGTTATTCCGGCTCCATATTGCGCTAAAAGAATCTGGACACTCCCCTACCCCTCACAAAGAAAGTTGGCAATTTATCCGCGAATATTTTAGGTATAAAGAGGCCCTCGAAAAGCCTGTCAATAGATAGTCAGAGAGAAACCCCATAAACCCCCATAAACC
>DLXL01000280.1 GCA_003448025.1 Saprospirales bacterium
AAGAATAGGTTTTTATGGTGGGACGATGGGCAAAGTAAACAACCTCAGTCTTCAGCCCATTTTTTGGAAACAAATCAGTTTGTTGGGAAGTACGATGGGCAGCCCATCCGAATTTGAATCGATGCTGCATTTTGTGCAAAAACACAGTATTGTTCCTGTTATTGATGCTGTATTTGGCCTGAAAGATGGCGCCCAAGCTTTTGAACGGATGAATAATGGAGCACAGTTTGGCAAAATTGTGCTTCGAATTGCCAGTTAAATAGGTTTACTTTTCATGAATTCAAATCACACATTACATGCATATGAAATACGTGCTGTCTATTGACCAGGGAACCACCAGTACTCGTGCTATTGCTTTTGACAAAAAAGGGAATGTCATTGCTGTTGCACAACAAGAAATTACCCAGTATTTTCCTAAACCTGGATGGGTGGAGCATAATCCGGTAGAAATTTGGGAATCCGTACGATATACGGTAAAGGAGGTGGCTCAAAAAATTGGCGCTAACAACATTGAGGCAATCGGGATAACGAACCAGCGGGAAACTACCGTAGTTTGGGACAAGCGCACCGGAAAACCTGTTTATAACGCAATTGTATGGCAAAGTCGTCAAACTGTTGACATATGCGAAGCGCTAAAAGCAAAGGGGCTTGATCCTGAAGTCAGGTATAAAACCGGGTTGTTGATTGACGCCTATTTTTCTGGCACAAAGATTAAATGGATCCTGGATAATGTGCCCGGAGCGCAAGCCGAAGCCTTTGCCGGGAATTTGATATTTGGTACCATTGATACCTGGTTGTTATGGAATCTGAGTGAGGAACGTATCCATGCAACAGATTACACTAATGCCTCCCGTACGATGCTATACAACATCCGGGACCTGAATTGGGATGCTGAGTTATTGTCTGCTTTTGATATACCATCCTCCATGTTACCCCGGGTAATGGACTCCTCGGCTATTTATGGCTATGCAAAGGCAGAATATCTGGGGGTTAGCGGCATTCCCATTTCTGGCATTGCTGGCGACCAACAAGCTGCGTTATTTGGGCAAGGTTGTTTTGCTGAAGGCATGGCCAAAAACACTTATGGAACAGGATGTTTCATGCTGATGAACACCGGAACTAATGTAGTTGCCTCACAAAATGGACTGTTGACTACCATTGCCTGGGGCATCAACGGAAAGGTTCAGTATGCACTGGAAGGTTCCATATTTGTAGCCGGATCGGCCGTAAAGTGGATGCGTGATACCGTAGAATTGTTCCAGGATGTGGAAGAAACCGAACAACATGCCATGAGTTTATCATCCTCAGAAGGTGTTTATTTTGTACCTGCATTCGTCGGTTTGGGTACTCCTTATTGGGATTCGGAGGTTCGTGGAGCCATTTTTGGTTTAACCAGAGGAAGTAGTAGGAGTCACTTGATCAGAGCCACCCTGGAAAGTGTAGCATATCAAACCAAGGATGTGCTCTCTGTGATGGAAAAGGATTCTGGCATCCAACTTAAGACCCTCAGAGTGGACGGAGGTATGGTGCGCAATAATTTCCTCATGCAATTCCAAAGTGATTTGCTGCGCACGAACGTGGAACGACCTGTTGTACAGGAAACCACAGCATTGGGGGCCGCTTATCTGGCCGGCATGGCGGTAGGTTATTGGAAGGATTATGCAGACATTGCGCAAAACTGGCAACTGGATAAAAGATTTCAACCAGAACTGGATGAGCCAGTAGCAGAGCATCGGTATAAGGGCTGGCTAAAGGCTATTGAAGCCGCCCGGGTATTTGGGGTACAAGTCTAAAAAAAATTGGCTATCCGGATATCATACCAATTCAATTATCCGGATAGCCAATTTAAAACAGGTTTTTATTTGCGTTACCGTACCACTACTTTCTCGGTAAGGATACCAAACTCAGTTACCAAACTAAGGAAGTAAAGGCCCGGTGTATCAATAAAGAGTTCAAACTGTTGATTACCTTTATCAAACCCACCTTGTTTGCTACTCACCAGTTTACCACTTGCGTCTGTTAGGTGTAGTGTCACCTGATCAGCTTCCGGAAGAAAGAATCTGGCTGTTATAGCTCCGGCCGAAGGATTGGGTGTAATTGGATAAAACAGGACAGATGTAGACGCTTCTGTTTCGACTGATTCATCTGTACGCTGCTGCGGTTCCATGAATTGTAAAAGGAGTGGCAAGGTGGTTAATTGCTGATTATAAGCCTCTCCTTTGGTCCATATTGTACTCAGTTGAAGATTGTTTGCCAGAGAACCCTTTTGTATAGCAGTAAAAGTCAGGGTCAAAACCGCCTCATTTACAGGTGCTGATTCCAGGGTATACCAACTGATTGCTACGCGGTTTTGCACGAGGTCTTTGTGTATTCTGACTCCTTCTAATTCCGAAACAGCATCTATAAGTGTCAGGCAGGTTGGAGTAGCAGAAATGGCAAATTGAAATCCTTTTAATGTGGCCAGATCAGACAACCTGATCGTCACTTCAAAGGTTTCGCCTGCAGCAAATCGTTTTTTGAATGCCTTAAGTACCAATGGCTGTTCTTCATCCCGATTGGAACTGTTTGGTACTACCGAATCATTTACATCTCCCGTTTTTACGGCTACAAAAGGAGGATGTTGATTATTGGCAAGAGGGCAAGTTGTACTGATTTTTTCCGGGAATGCAGCTGACAAAGGCGCTGCTGGATTTTGGAAAATAAAGTTCCCGGGAATAAATCGCCATGCCTTGTTTCCTGGGAATTGATCAGCAGCTCCAATGATAACATTGCCTATTGCATTCAAATCCAGCGGGGTAAGGAAGCCATCCCGATTAACATCAGCAGCAATAATCCGGTAAGGGCTGGTCAATGGCGTTAAACCACTCATGTGTTCATCTGCCAGGATGAGGTCCAGCGTGTTTACTCCAGCCTTTGCAAGTGTATCCAATGAAGGCTCAATACTATAATTGCACGTTCCGGGAGCATGGGCAAACAAATATTGCCCCTGCAGGTCTGTAGTGCCGTTGAATTGCTGAGATATGCCTGACAAGTTACTTTTCAAAAGTATTTTGGCGCCAGGGAGCGGTATGTTTTGCTCAGTAAGGATACTTCCGCTAACAGGTCCGGGTGGAACACAAGCCCCAATGTTATCTTGTACAATGACGTAAGTTTCACAATAATCAGCATTTCCATACGCATCTACTGCCCAGATTTCTACGAATTGCTTACCGATTTCATTGCAATCGAAAGTAACGGAGTGCTCATTTAGCGGAAATCCGGTGCCGGTACCGGATTTCCGAATCCCTATTTTAATCTGGTTCGCCGGTGTACAGTTATCGGTGGTGTACAGCAAAAAATCAGTATCCCATAGTGTGATCATGCCGGTTTGCATGATATTTATACTCAACCCGTTTATACAAACAACGGTTGGTGGTTTGCAATCCCGGACTTCAAATTCATATTTACAAAGGGCTTCATTGCCACAGCGATCATTGGTAATCCATTCGATTTTGTGCACACCATATGGAAGTCCAAGGCCATTTGGAAGCACCAGGCGGGCACAAACAGTATCTCCGCTGATGGTTTTCTCAATAGGCCAGGCTCCGGGAGCGCTGCTGCTTTGAAAGGTCTCCATCGAACCATTCCCATCCAGATCCAAATATAGTCGGTAAGAAACAATTAGGTCTGACTTAGAACAGGCATCCGTCACTTTCATCTTTAGATCAACAGGCCCTTCGCATCTGGCACCGTACTGCGCTGGATCATTATTGGTCGGATCACAAAAAATCAGAGGACCTGTAGGGCAATCCAGATATACTGGCGCCTGGTTATCAACGATTTTAATGACTTGTGTGTACTGGAAGTAGCCATGATTGAGGCTATTGGCTATTACGGTTGGCCCAATATCTGTATTTGCGGGATTGTCAATAAAAGATGGAGCTGGCCAGTTTGGGTTAAAGTCGCACCACCAGAGCAATTTCCAGGTGCGCAGGATCTTTTTACAGCCTCCTGTACTGTTTATATTAAATACCTGATCTTTAACAGAAATGCCTACATCGAAATTGCAGTTGCTTAAATAGGTGATTTCAGGCCATATTGTGTCGGCCGTTCCGCCACAACTTACAATCGTTTTGTCGTCAGGAAACTTAACGGAGTAGTAGTTTTGTTGTGCAAAAAGGTTTACTGAAGCAACAATAAAAAGGAGTGAGATTAGAATCCTTTGGCGCATAGGTTAAATAATTTTTGTGATGGGCGAATGTACCACACACAATGATTTAACCGGCCATGGAATCTGGCGGATATCCGACACATGTCTTAATTTAACGGCAATTCCTTAGTACTAAGTTGATTCACCACTAATCAACTAGTAAAGTGGTTCGATCCAGGGTCTGTTGAACAATATTCTTTGGAATCTCCCGAAATTCATACTGCTGGTTCCTCAACTGTGGTGTAAACCCGGCCTCTCGGATGGCAGACTGGATACCATCGGCGGTGAATCGGAATTTAGCCCCTGCAGCTGAAACCACATTTTCTTCAATCATAATACTTCCAAAGTCATTAGCTCCTGCATGCAAACAAACCTGTGCAACTTGTTTGCCAACCGTTAGCCATGAAGCCTGAATATTTTTAATATTGGGAAGCATAATCCGGCTCATGGAAATCATTCGTACATATTCATCGCCAGTAACGGCATTTCTTGCCCGTTTAATTTTGCGCAGGATGGTATCCTCATCCTGGAAGGGCCAGGGAATGAATGCCAGAAATCCATTTGCATCTGCAGGTTTTTCGGATTGAACCTGACGAAGTGCGGCAAAATGCTGCATCCGCTCCAAATTTGTCTCAATATGTCCGAACATCATGGTTGCAGAGGTTGTAAGCCCCAACTGGTGTGCGGCACGCATTACATCCAGCCATTCCTGACCGCCACATTTGCCTTTGGAAATCAGCCTCCTTACTCTGTCGTCCAGGATTTCAGCTCCGGCGCCAGGCAAAGAATCCAGGCCCGCTTCTTTCAGGTTTTTCAGCACATCATAATGGCTCATACCATCCAGTTTGGCAATATGGGCAATTTCCGGCGGGCCTAATGCATGCAATTTCAAATTGGGAAATTCGGACTTCAATTGTTTAAATAAGTCCACATAAAAACTTAGACCGAGATCGGGATGGTGTCCACCCTGTAATAGCAATTGCTGCCCGCCCAGTTGAAATGTTTCCTGAATCTTGACGCGATACTCTTCAATCGAGGTGATATATGATTCCTCATGTCCGGGTCTGCGGTAAAAATTACAGAACTTACAATTGGCGATACAAACATTGGTAGTGTTGGAGTTTCGGTCAATGATCCATGTAACAGTATTTCCCGGCACATGATGTTGTCTGATGGCATTCCCTACGTACATCAATTCTGTTGTAGGGGCATTTTCAAAAAGAAAAACCCCTTCTTCTGGGGTTAGCCAGTCCAAACGCAGCGCACGATCTAACAAATTGGAGATATGCATACCTTAAATTAATCTTTTTGCAAGAAAGAATCCATAACAAAAATGCAAAGGTAAGGTTGGGAAACTTTCTTTTGAAATTGCAAGTTATTGGCTAGCGTCAAAAAAGCTTCGCACCTTTAACCCTTCTTAATAACAAATTATGCATCCGGAAACAAAGACTCAGGCTTCAGGTATTCAAAGAATCTGGCAAGTCATAAAGCAATCTATCAGCGGGGAAGAGCAAGATTTTACCAATGGAAAAATTGCCCGTGCGATCATTTTGCTTTCGATCCCCATGATCCTGGAAATGGTCATGGAGTCGTTGTTCGCGGTAGTAGACATCTTTTTTGTTTCAAAAATTGGTTCTGAAGCGATCGCCACCGTTGGTATTACAGAATCCGTATTAACCCTGGTCTATTCGTTGGCCATTGGCTTAAGTTCAGCTGCAACAGCAATGGTTGCCAGAAGAATAGGAGAAGGTGATCGTTCCGCTGCTGCAAAGGCAGGTGCGCAGGTTATTTTAATCGGCGTTTTAATATCTGTACTCATTGCGATTCCGGGTTATTTTTTTGCTGAAGAAATCCTGACCCTGATGGCACATGATCAAAGCGTGTCATCTACAGGTCACCAATTTACCAGACTGCTGCTCACCTGCAACCTGCCTATTTTATTATTGTGGATGCTCAATGGCATTTTCCGTGGGGCAGGAGATGCAGCAACCGCTATGCGCGCCTTATGGATTGCCAATGCGGTTAACATTATTTTATGTCCGATTTTCATCTTTGGATTTGGCCCTGTGCCCGCGATGGGTGTTTTAGGTAGTGGAATAGCTACTACGATTGGCAGGTCTACAGGCGTATTTTACCAATTGTGGCATTTGTTTAAGGTTGGAAAGATTATTCAATTACAGTGGAGCCAAATGCGGCCCGACAGGAAAATCATTGGAACGCTTCTCCGAATTGCTTCGGGAAGTACGGGGCAATATCTGATAGCCTCGGCCAGTTGGATTTTTATGGTATTCATCCTGGGTCAAATTGACAAAGAGGTGGTAGCAGGCTATACAATTGCCATCAGAATAGTGATATTTTGTTTATTGCCTTCATGGGGAATGGCTAATGCAGCCGCAACACTGGTTGGGCAAAATCTGGGTGCCGGAAAACCAGACAGGGCTGAGCAGTCTGCCATCCGGGCAGGTTTTTTTAATATGTTTTTTTTGGGTGCCATCGCCATAATCTGTCTTTTCGGCGCTGGAGGGCTGGTTGGTTTTTTCACTCAAGACCCAGAGGTGGTAAAATCTGGAGCAATGGCACTTCGGATTGTTGCTGGTGGCTATGTTTTTTATGGCTGGGGGATGATCTTAACGCAAGCTATCAATGGCGCTGGAGACACATTCACCCCTACCCTGCTTAGTTTTGTTTTTTTCTGGCTGATCGAAATTCCATTGGCCTGGTTGCTAGCTATTAACCTGAATTGGGGTGAAGCGGGTGTTTATTGGACCATTATTATTGCTGAGTCAGGTATGGCACTGGCTGCGTTTTGGGTGTTTAAAAGGGGCAAATGGAAAACTACTCAAGTGTAATTTGGTGATGAAATCTAATTAGTTAACCCTTAAAAACCC
>DLXL01000423.1:0-1012 GCA_003448025.1 Saprospirales bacterium
AGTTTTCGAATCGTTCCGACAGGCTAATCTGGAGAATAATTTATCAGCAGCCCAAACCGCTATCTCTGAACTGCAACAATTGGAAGCAAAACATACCGATTTGCGTAAAAATGCAAGGGAGTTAATCAGCTCGACAGGCGTGAAAGGGGATGGCAACGATAAAGATTACGTGTTCATTCAATTTATTCTTAGCCATATTCCGGTTGGTGTAGTTGGATTAATGCTTGCCATGATCTTTTGTGCGTCCTGGAGTACCACTGCTTCTGAATTGAGCGCGCTTTCAGCCACTTCCATATCTGATGTTTACCGGAGGCTCTTGGTTCCTGGCCAATCAGATGAGCATTATTTGAAAGTTTCAAAGCTTTCTACCATTCTTTGGGGCGCATTTATTGTCGTCTTTGCCTATTTCGCTTCACTGGCAGAAAACCTGATCCAGGCCGTAAATATGATTGGATCCATGTTTTATGGTACCATCCTGGGTATCTTTTTTACTGCCTTCTTCCTGAAACCAGTAAAAGGCAGGGCGGTATTCTATGCTGCTGTGATGAGCGAAGTCATTGTCTTGATTTGTTTTTGGATGAATAAAGATGCTTTCCTTTGGTACAACCCTTTGGGGTGTGGATTAGTTATGATTTTTGGCTGGATCATTGAGCGGCTGGCGCCACAGCCTGTCGTCGCCACCCGATAAATTTTTTTAAGAAAAAAATCGGGATCCCTTTTTGGTGCGGATTTTTTTAAAAAAGGCGCTTAAATGCCCCTATCCCTATTGTTTTAATGGAAAAAGTGGAAATGGTGGATGGCAGAAAAATATTGGAATGACTGTTAACGACAAATTAAAAAGCGACATTAAGGAACCGAAAAGAAAACTGGCTTCGTTTTTGTTATATCTTTATAAGTTCTGAACGAAGTTATCACCAAAAAAATCTAATCCTTATGGTTATCCTCACTTGTCTATTGCTTTTAGGTCTGGTTTTTGGCGGTCGTCATTTGAAAGAAGCGCGTTAATGCAGCC
>DLXL01000423.1:1161-4136 GCA_003448025.1 Saprospirales bacterium
GTTGAAAGAAGCGCGTTAATGCAGACCGCAGCGTTTCGGAAGCTTTAAATTACACCAAAATAAACGCTGCCCCATGATTCCTTAAAAAAACCTCTCATTGCGATCATGCAATGAGAGGTTTTTTGTTTCCGGCGTGGCTACTTTTGCAGCCAGAATCATTCCTGATACAAATGCCCAGTTTTCCGGCCAGATTACTTTCTTTAATTGGACACCCGCTCCTGGTATTGACTTACCTGCTGGTTTTGATGATGTTTGTCAACCCGTATGCCTTTGGAATAAATCAGATCAGTGAGCAAAGAGCAGTTATTTTGATTTTTTACGTGGTTTCAACCACTTTCATGATACCTGCGCTGGGAATTTCTTTGTTAAAGCCTCTTGGCTTAATCAAGAGCAGGGCCATGACTGATAAGCAGGATCGGATTGGCCCTTACATTCTTACTGGAGTGTTTTATCTCTGGATGTTCAAGAACTTTTCCTCAGGGGCGGTTCCACCACTTTTTGCAGAATTTACCTTGGGGGCAACCATAGCCCTCTTTCTGGCCTTTTTTGCGAATATATTTTTGCAGATCAGTGCACATACCACTGGCATGGGCGCCTTGTTAGCTATGCTGATTATTCTTGCCTTTGAATGGGCGGGTGAATCCCTGGAAATTGGCGCATGGTGTTTCAGCCTTAATGCTGTTTTGGTTTTCTTTATGCTCCTTGCCGGCCTGGTGGGTGCTGCCCGACTCAGCCTGAAAGGTCACAACCCCGAAGCTATCTATTTAGGTTATTTTGCCGGAGCGGTTGCTGTTCTGGCTGCTCATGTGATCCTGTAACCTTCTCCTCATTCTCACATTTAACCACATTTTCATTCCTGTGCAAATACGTTCCGCGCTTATCTCCGTTTATTCAAAAGAAGGACTTGATCCGATTATCCGGCGCTTACATGCGCTTGGTGTTCAGCTATACTCTACCGGTGGTACACAGACCTATATCGAGCAACTCGGCATTCCGGTTACTGCAGTAGAATCCCTTACGGGTTATCCAAGTATTCTGGATGGCAGGGTAAAAACCTTGCACCCGGCTATTTTTGGCGGACTGTTGGCTCGTCGGGAACCAGAGCACCTGATGCAACTGGAAACCTACCAAATTCCGCAAATGGATTGTGTCATGGTGGATTTGTACCCTTTTGAGCAAACCGTTGCCAGTACCCATGATGCTGCACAAATCATTGAAAAAATTGATATAGGCGGCGTATCGCTGATTCGTGCAGGCGCGAAAAACTGGAAAGATGTGGTGGTAGTGGCCTCTCAGGGTGAATATGCCCTGTTTTTAGACTTACTTACCCGGCAAAATGGCCAATTCACGGATGATGATCGTCGTGAACTGGCACGCAGAGCCTTCAAAGTTACATCGCACTACGATACAGCCATTTATAACTGGTTCAATCAGGATTCCGAAAATCCCGCTTTCGAGCACAGCATCACTACCTCCGAGGTGTTGCGTTATGGTGAAAATCCACACCAAAAAGGCGTATACTACGGCAATCTTGAAGATATCTTTGAAAAACTCCAGGGCAAAACCATTTCCTACAATAACCTGGTAGACATAGATGCGGCCGTACAGCTAATGCGCGAATTTCTGTCAGAAAAGCCCACATTTGCCATACTCAAGCACACCAATGCCTGTGGCGTGGCTGCCCGCGATACCCTTGTAGATGCCTGGAAAGCTGCGCTGGCTTGCGACAGCACTTCTGCTTTTGGAGGAATTTTTATCACCAATACCAGGGTGGATCTGGCTACGGCACAGGAAATCAACAAGCTTTTCTATGAAGTACTCATTGCGCCGGATTTTGCTCCTGAAGCATTGGATGTACTCACCAAAAAAGATCAGCGTATTTTGTTGAAAATCAAATCGTTTGATGTGCAGCAACGCAGTTTCCGCAGCCTCCTGAATGGGGTAGTGGAACAAGATGCCGACTTGCGCACAGAAAACGCTTCGGATTTGAAAACAGCCACCCAACGCGCTCCTGAACCGGCTGAAATTGACTCCCTGCTTTTTGCTGCACGTTGTGCCAAGCACCTGAAATCTAATGCAATCGCTCTGGTGAAAGATCAACAACTTATTGGTATGGGTTGTGGTCAGCCAAGCCGGGTGGATGCATTGCGTCAGGCCATTGCCAAAGCTAAATCCTTTGGATTTGATCTTCAGGGTGCTGTGATGGCCAGCGATGCTTTTTTCCCATTCCCGGATTGTGTGGAAATTGCACACGAAGCAGGCATTACAGCGGTAATTCAACCTGGAGGATCCATCAAAGATCAGGACTCCATTGATGCATGCAATGCGCGCAATATGGCTATGGTAATGACTGGATTGAGGCACTTTAAACACTAATATGTCTCCTAAAGCTGCTGATATTCAACGTATTTTGGAAGAACTATACCCTGAAGTGCCCATACCGCTTCAGCATAAGGATGCGTATACTTTGTTGGTAGCGGTAGTGCTATCAGCACAGTGTACGGATGAGCGGGTGAATCAGATTACCCCGTTGTTATTCGCCCGGGCAGATAATCCTTACGATATGGCCAAGTTAGACGTGGAAGAAATCAAAGAGATCATTAAACCTTGCGGATTATCTCCGGCAAAGTCAAAAGGCATTAGTGGCCTCTCCAAAATAATTGTTGAAAAACATGGTGGTCATGTTCCGGAGAGTTTTGAAGCACTGGAGGCATTGCCAGGGGTGGGACACAAAACAGCATCCGTGGTGATGTCGCAGGCATTTGGCCATCCGGCATTCCCGGTGGATACTCATATTCACAGACTGGCTACACGCTGGGGACTTAGTTCTGGAAAAAGTGTGGAACAAACAGAAAAAGACCTCAAAGCAGCCTTCCCTGAATCGTCGTGGAACAAGCTGCATTTGCAGATTATTTTCTTTGGCAGGCAATTTTGCCCGGCCAGAAACCACATGCCTGAATTATGCCCCATTTGCT
>DLXL01000372.1:0-1080 GCA_003448025.1 Saprospirales bacterium
GTGTAGCTGCGGTTTCTTAAAGCAATACAAGGCACTGCCCTGGAATGGTGCCTTCTGTTTGCGCCGATAACTTAAAGAAGATTACAAGCATGATAAAAAGAGTGATAAAACGTGTTTTCATTGTTTATTTGGAATAAAATGATGCCTACTCTGATCGCTTTTCGGCAACCGCGTCCGTACTCTGTTAAAGGATTTTCCGGCTTTCTCCTGGTTTTTTGGCGTGTACCCCACCTTCGGAATCCCGGCAAATGCGGGATTCCTGGTGGGGGTGGACATTTGGTTCCCTGGGGGAGGGTAGCGTGTTGTGATGTTTTCAGGTTTGGGGCGCCGCCGTAGCCCGGAAATGGGCTACGGACAGGCAAAAAGGGTGTTTTCATTTTTTTAGCCCAATCTATTCAGGTTGCCCTGTGCCGGCACGCAAATTTTTCAACCTGCGTGCGGCAGCAGGGACTATCCTGGATGATTATGGCCCGGAGTAATTAAGGGTCTGAACAGGACCACCCAACTTTCTAAAACGAATACCATCGGGTGGCGACCTGCAGGAATCTCTAGGTCGAAACCGAATACAAAATCCGGAAGTAATAATGGCGCAGCCAGCTCAAACCAGTTGGCGCCCAACAACATTTTGGCCTGCATAGCAACCATGGCATTCAGTGGGAAAAATGCCATGATGGCACCACTGTCAAGCATGGAAAGTTTGGCGTATGCACAAACACCCACACTGTCAGGTTTAGGTGCTTTTCGGTTAAGCACGGTTAATGAATAGGTATCCGTGCCTTCCAATCGGGTGCGCACCCAAACCGATCCGGTAGTTTTTAAAATAGGTTTCCCGGTTGCAACCGGTGTAGCTAAGCGTGTCATATGAGTTGGTTGTTCCTGGTGAAGCAAAGGTGTGGTCTCCTTATTTGCAGAAGTCCCGACAATTGTGCAGGATTTAAGGGAAAATTTCAGCCTGAAAACGCATTGATTTTGATGTTAATTAATTCATTGTCAATGCTTTGAAACGATTTGAAATGTTCGCTAATCCTGTTTTTCAACAAACTTCAATGTCGGTGCCAACAATTTGGCCGGAGGAAAAAG
>DLXL01000372.1:1207-6757 GCA_003448025.1 Saprospirales bacterium
CCAATTTGGCCGGAGGAAAAAGACTGGGGTGGTCTGACAATAGGTTTCTGCCGAAGCAGCGGGTTAGAAACAGGCGTGTTAAGATGTGTCATAATGAAGTGGTTTTTAATAGCCATTTTACCGGCCAGTGAAAGGGTGAAGTGTGATTGATGAAGCAAAGGTGAGGGCGGTTTCAGGGTGTCACCCCGACAGTTAACGGGTGAAATCTTTGCCGAAATACACACTCCCCAATGCATTGTTTTTTGTTTAAATTGTTGATATTCAATTGTTTGAGTTGAATAGTCAGTCTGTTTTTTGTTCGCGTATTTACGTGTCCCGTACACGCATTGTCTGTTTTAACCAGCCTTCCGGGGCTTCTTTTGAGTGGAAAAGAGCGCTGAAACTGTTACTAAAATGAAGGGAAATTGGGAGGCTTTGTTGCAGTTGAAACTTGCCTCATTTTTTCATAACCTTATATGAATGCTTTCCTGAGCGTACTGCAGGATTCATAAGTTGAATATGGCAAGAACATCTAACCCAGACAAACCAGCCTGAATGCACCATATTTCTTCAGGAGAATAAGAGGCAAAAAGTGTTATATATTATTAAGGTATAAGACGGCCACCTTTATCCTATCATCAAAACCCGCTGTATATGATAAAGGAACTGATAGAACTTGTAACGCTGGTGGAGCAAACCATGCCACAGCATATGGCCATGCTTAATTTCCTGTCGAGAAACAATGCTGATGTACTCAAGCTATTCCATGTCATGCAGGTAAATCACTTCAGAACAGAAGCAGAGGCCATTGAAAAAGCTAAAGTGGGCGAACGCACCAAATTTCGGCAGGTGGCCCGGGATCTGCTCCGTTGTCTGGAGCAAATGGTACTCCATATCGGCGCTGAAAAACCAATAGCCGATGATCTCACTCAGGGCCGTGTACGTGGGTTTCAACTCATGGCGCTGGCCAAATCCTCCGGCCCTCTGGCTTGTAAAAATGCAGGCAAAAAGGCTGCAGAAGAATTACTGCAACTTGGTCTGCAATATGCCCGTCCGGAATTTGTTGTAGAGGCATCCAAGGTACTGATGGACTATGTGTCTGTAGCAGGCGAAGATTTAAAGGAATATGCCACGTACCTGAAATTATATGAAACACACAACCAATGGCGGTTGCTGGAAGAAAAGGCCCAGATGTATTACAATCAGGTTAAACTCCCTTATGCTAAAAGGAAGAGTGTACAGATTGGTTTGGCCACCAAAGCCCGGGATTTTGTGGAAGAGCTAAAGCCATTTGTTGGAGTTGCCTTGTCGCACAGCTTTCATGTGTGCTATTATCACCTGGAATCCTTTCAGTTTATTATAGAAGGCAAATACAGAAGTGCATCGCAGGTGCATCAGGAAGCCATCGCTTATTTTGCTTCAAGAGCTTATCCCTGTCAACATTCGTTAAACGTTTTCCATTACCTGGAGATCGCTAATTGTGTGTACCTCGGCCGTTATGAACGCGGTGGGTTTCATTTCAATCAGGCGCTGGAACATAGCAGCCCGGGCAATGTGAACTGGTTTAATACCCTGGAATTGGGCTTTTACCTGCGTATGCACGAACAGGATTATACCGGTGCGGCTGCGGTTTGGCATCAGGCTACACATCATAAGCGTTTTGCGGTATTGCGTGAAGCCCAACGGGAAGCCTGGCATGTCATGGGTGCTTATTTGTTTATCATTCAGCAACTAACTGGCGTAATCATCCCGGAAAACCACCTTCCCAAGGTGAAAAGCCGTAAATTCCGGAATGAAATCAAGGACCTTGCGCAGGATAAAATGGGGATGAATATTGCCGTACTCGCTGCCGAGGTACTGCTGCTTTTTGTAGAAGAAAGGGATGATGAAATGTGGGACCGCATTGCTGCCCTGGAGAAATACCGCGAGCGCTACCTGCGCAACAGCGAAGAAACCCATCGCTCTCAGTTGTTTATCAAAATGCTCACCATACTTTCCAGGTACCATTACGATCGCGATCGTTTCCTTTCACGGGCAGAACCCTACCTGGCCGAACTGCGCGCCGCGCCACTTCAACTCAGCAACCAGGCCCATGAATTGGAAATTGTACCTTACGAACATCTGATCCGGGCCATTGCCAGGCACCTCAATCGCCGCTGGGGACATAAAGGAGAGCTGCCGGAGTTTTTTATGATAGGTGAGCCTGGGGTTGTTTGATAATTTTTGATTTACGATTTTCGATTACATGATTTGCGATTTGAAATTGGATTTGAGATTGAGGATTTGCGAAAGCTGTTCACAAATCGCCAATCTTAAATCCAATCGCAAATCGCAAATCATGTAATCGAAAATCGTAAATCGTAAATCAACCTCACACCGGATCCACATCCACAGCCACCTGTACCTGTCCCCAGCCGGGTTTGCCCAGCATGATTTCCGTGGTATGACGGATCAAGCCTTTGGCGGTATTGATCACCTGCGCCGATTTTTCCAGCTTGAGCATGATATCCTGCCCGAAGTAATTCCGGATTCGCGCAATATTGGGAATCACAGGTCCCAGCACCCGGTCGCCAAGTTTGGCGCGCAGGGCCTTGGCATAAAACGACGCAGCTTCGTTCACGATTTTGGGTTCCTTGTGCCGCAACTCCAGGTGAATCAGCCGGTAAAACGGCGGGTATTTAAACGTCATACGTTCCTGCAATTCCCGCTGAACAAAGGTGTGAAAATCATGCTCCAAAACCTCTTTCAGCACCGGATGTTTCGGGTCAAAAGCCTGAATCAGCACCAGACCGCGCTTGTTTTTGCGCCCGGCCCGGCCCGCCACCTGGGTCAGCAAATGAAACGCGCGTTCACCCGAACGGAAATCGGGAAATTTGGTCATCCCGTCGGCGCCCAGTACACCCACCAGGCCCACATTATCAAAATCAAGTCCTTTGGTCACCATCTGCGTACACACCAGAATATCGAGCCTTTTTTCTTCAAAATCGTTGAGTATTGCGCTCAGATTGCTTTTGGTGCCGGCCGTATCCAGGTCCATCCTGCCTATCCGGGCATTGGGCAGAAACAGCTTGAGCTCGTCTTCAATTTTTTCTGTTCCAAAACCCTTGAACGTGATCTTCCCCGAGCCGCAGGCCGGACACACCTGCACCGGTTCCTGTACATAGCCGCAATAATGACAGCGCAGGCGGTGGGTATGTTTGTGGTAGGTAAGACTCACATCGCAATAGCGGCACATGGCGTTCCAGCCACACACCTCGCACTCGAGCATGGGCGCGTACCCGCGACGGTTTTGAAACAAAATGGCCTGCTCGCCATTGTCGAGCGCGCGTTGCAGATTTTCCAGCAGGGGCTTGGAAAAAATGCTCTGCATTTGCCTGTATTTCATCTGCTCGCGCAGGTCAATGGTTTGTACCTCCGGCAATTCCAGTCCTCCAAAACGCTCCGGCATGGTTACCAGGCCATATTTCCCGGTCTCCACATTGTACCAGGTTTCCAACGCAGGGGTGGCAGTGCCCAAAACCGTTTTAGCGCCATACAAACCAGCCAGGTAAATGGCCGTATCGCGAGCATGATAGCGCGGCGCCGGGTCGTATTGTTTAAAAGAGGGGTCGTGTTCTTCATCCACGATCACCAGCCCGAGCTGCTTGTAAGGCAAAAACAAACCACTGCGGGCCGCCAGGATTACCGGTTTTCCGGCCGCTGCCGCTTTCCAGACCTCCACCCTTTCCTGGGTGTTGATCTTGGAATGATTCACCGAAATATCGTTTCCAAATACCTTTTCCAGTCGCTGTATGATCTGGGTAGTCAGCCCTATTTCAGGCAATAAATACAATACTTGCTGACCATTGCGGATGGCCTCCCGCATGAGTTCCACGTACACCCGTGTTTTGCCGGAACCGGTTACGCCGTGCAGCAGGGTCACCCTGGTGTCTTTGGCCGAAAGATTTTCAAGCTCCTGAACTGCTTTTTCCTGCTGCGCACTGAGCGTGTCGGCTTCGGTGAGTTCATCTTCGTAACCGCCTATTCTACTCACCTCTCGGGCGTATTTTTCCAGTATGCCTTTTTTAATGAGGGTGTTCAGCGAGGCTTCTGTGACATCCGCTTTGTACAAAACCTCCTGTTTGAGCACCATGGGCTGACGTTTTTCCAGTGCCAGATAGGCCATCAGGATTTCCAGCTGACGCTCTTTACCGCTCAGGTCGTTCATCACCTGACGCAGCAGTTCCGGTTGGGAGCGATAGGGCTCTGCCAGGCGCAGGGCGCTTACTTTTTTAGGTTTGAACTTTTCCTGTAATTCCTCCCGAACGAATAAAACGCCCTTGTTGAGCAGTCGCTGAATGACCGGGAAAACGGTTTTTTTGTTCAGTATTTTCCGGGCGTCCTCCACCTCTATTTCATGCTGAATTTGCAGCGCTTCAGCAATCAGGTATTCCTCATCGTCGAGATCAGAAAAGTTGTCGCCATGCTGGTCGTTGAAAACCAGTCGGGTTTCGCTGGTGAGTTTGAGGTGGCCGGGCAGGGCGGCGCTCATCACTTCACCCAGCGTGCAACAGTAGTAATCAGCCATCCAGTCCCAGAGCCTGAACTGCTGTGGGGTAACCACGGTTACTTCATCGAGTACCGAAAGAATGGGCTTTACTTCATAACCGGGCGCCTGCTCATGCACCCGTTCTACCAGTCCGCTATACCTTTTGCTGCGGCCAAACTGAACTTCCACGCGCACACCCGGCTGAATAAGTGAGGCCACCGATTCCGGTACGGAATAAGTGTAGGTGCGTTTGGGAAGTGCCAGGGGGAGAATGATGTCGGCGTACATAGTGCGCATCAGTTGAATGGATGCTGCGCACGGGTATCGAAAATCGAAATAATCAGCAAGGAGTCTTCACTTGCTTCGTAAACCAATGCGAGATTTTTAGTTAAAATACAACGTCTGAATTTAGGGAATTTTCTGCTGGGAGGGCATAGATACCTGAACTGGCGTAAGTTGCTGATCAGTGATTCCATTTTATCATCCAAGGCAATGGCCAGATCAGCTGATTGTTCATAAAGTGTTTTCAAAATTGCCAAATAATCATCCTTAGCGGTCTCCGTCCAATGGATTGAAGTCATAAAAGGATGGGTTATTTTTTCAGTAATTGCGTGATTTCAAGCCTAACTTGTTGGTGAGTTAAGGTTTTTTGGTTTTGAGCGCATTCAAGACCTTGAGTAACTTTTCTTTTCTCTTCATCTGTTATTAGATCCCACCAGTCTTTCTCACCTTTCATAGTTGAAAGAAAAGCTATGGCTTGCTGTAACAAAAGTGGATCGTCAGTTTCTACGATCATCTTAAGCAAACTGTTTTTCAATTCAAGGACTGACATGCCGTAATTTTTTAGCAAAGTTAGGTGTAAAATTTTAAAAGTGCAACAACCGGTAACACCTTGGCTTTTGACAAATTATTGATGTAAAAGGAAATTTGAAGACTTTGAAATGGCTTCCCCTCA
Source organism: Saprospirales bacterium (assembly GCA_003448025.1). Taxonomy (GTDB): domain Bacteria; phylum Bacteroidota; class Bacteroidia; order Chitinophagales; family Saprospiraceae; genus M3007. The sequence continues at coordinate 6,670 of DLXL01000372.1, forward strand.
CTGCCATTTCCTACTTTTGCGTTCAACCTGATTTTATGCAACAAATAGACGTTATACTCGGCCTCCAGTGGGGCGATGAAGGAAAAGG
>DLXL01000372.1:6968-7488 GCA_003448025.1 Saprospirales bacterium
AAATCTGCAAAATCTGATCGGCAACGGGGTGGTGCTGGACCCCATCACCTTCCAGCGTGAACTGCGTTCTCTTGAAGAAAGCGGGGTAGAATTTAGTCGCAGGCTTTTTGTTTCCCGCAAGGCGCACCTGATCCTGCCTACCCACCGCTGGCTCGATGCTGCCAGCGAAGCCCACAAAGGCAAAGCTAAAATTGGTTCTACCCTGAAAGGTATCGGACCTACCTATATGGATAAAACGGGTCGGAATGGCCTGCGCATTGGCGACATTGAATCGCCGGCTTTCCGCGAACAATATGAAACGCTGAAAACCAAACACCTGGAGCTGCTCAAGATTTACGGACCAGTGGAATTCGATCTGGAAACCGCTGAGCGCGAATGGTTTGAGAGCCTGGATACCCTGCGCAAACTCCCGATGGTAGACAGCGAATATTTTGTGAACGATGCCATTTCAAGCGGCAAGCGGGTGTTGGCAGAAGGCGCTCAGGGCAGTATGCTGGATATCGATTTCGGCACCTATCCG
>DLXL01000372.1:7595-7742 GCA_003448025.1 Saprospirales bacterium
GATATCGATTTCGGCACCTATCCGTTTGTAACGTCCAGCAACACTGTTACCGCCGGCGTTTGCACCGGTTTGGGTGTGGCTCCGCAGCGCATTGGCAAAGTAATAGGCATTTCCAAAGCCTATTGCACCCGCGTGGGCAGCGGTCCG
>DLXL01000372.1:7983-8488 GCA_003448025.1 Saprospirales bacterium
CCGCCCGCGCCGCTGCGGCTGGATTGATTTGCCACAATTGCGCTACACCATGCTGATCAATGGCGTGACGGAGATTTGCATGACCAAAATAGACGTGCTCAATATCTTCAACGAAATTGCCGCCGCCACCCACTACCAATACGACGGCAAAACCACCACGCACCTCCCATTTGATCTGTGCCAGACAGAGGTAGCCCCTCTGCTCAAAAAATACAAAGGCTGGAATTGCTCCCTCGACGATGTTCGCACCTTCGAGCAGCTCCCCACCGAAGCCCGCGAATACCTGGAAGACCTCGAAAATTTACTCGGCGTACCCTTCAACATGATCTCCACCGGCCCGGAAAGAGAGAAGTTGATCATACGATGAACGATGGTACGATGGCACGATGAACGATGAACGATGGCACGATGAGCGTTGTGTCCAGCATCAATGTTTTAATGCTAAAGACAACGCACGTCGTGCCATCGTCCATCGTCCATCGTGCCATCGTCCATCGTCCATCGT
>DLXL01000367.1:0-1198 GCA_003448025.1 Saprospirales bacterium
AGATCGCTGTTCACCGCAAAATAAAGCCGCATGGGCAATTTTCGGTAAGCTTTCACTGGCATAGCTTTTCCAAGGTTGAAATTTCCGTCGAAAAGCAGGATGTGCCAGGAGCTGCGCAACAGGGCAAAATCAAGTCCGTCTACCACATAGTAATCGTACCCGCGTACCAGATTACTTCCATAACCAAGGGCCTGATTGTTGCTTTGGGGTGGCTTCTTCCGGGGTAAACTGGTGCGCAATTTCCCTACCAGTTCCAGGCTCAGCCGCTTGTTTAGCAGGAAATATTGATCCCATTCGGCAAAAGCCCGGAAAATCTGCAGATCGTCTGATGGCAACAAGCCATTTTTTCGCACCTCCACGATACCTCGCCAGCCTTTGAGCGGATAGGGACGAAAATCGCGGTAATCCACGGTCAGGGAATACACCGCGCTGAAGTGCCGCTGCCGGTTTTTGCCGCCCAGGTAATAGTCTGGATTCAGGACTTTGGCAATGGTGTCAGACACCCAGTTATCCCGGTATTCCAGCGTGAACGTTTGACTTTTGAACAGTTTGGGTCGGGAGATAAAGGTTAGGCCTGCAAATAACTGTTCCGTTTGCCAGGATTCGCGTACACGCAGGAAATCGAGTTTATTGCGATTGGTTTTGTAAGAAAGTTCGTGTGCGCGGCTGTAAGCCAGGCTGCCTTCCAGGCCCAAGGTGCGGCGCCGATTGAGACCCTGGCTGCGGTAAGACAGTTCATAGCGGTTGGTAAAACCGAATTGTGCCTTTACTTTCAGTACATCGGCCCGCCCTGTGAGGTTGAGCTGACTCCAATCGAGTCCATAATTGAGGCGTTTCAGGGAACGGTCGAACTCATTCCACCAAACGTTGAAGTTGCGGTCTGAGAGCGCCAGAATAGGTACCGGGTACACAAACCAGGCTTCCGTGACCTTCACCTTCATAATGAATGTTCCTTTGCCGGTCCATTCCTGCACACTAATGGTTGCTTCTGTAAAAATACCCAGGTTGAGCAAAAGAAGCCGGTTTCGTTCCAAAACATCGGAAAGTGCGGGCGCCGGAATAGAATCTCCCTCCCGAATTTTCAGCTCCCGCAGAATGGTGGCAGGGCGTGTTTTTCGGGTTCCTTCCAGAACAATTTTTTCCACCTTTACCCATTCCAAAGTGCTGTCTGCCTGAGCATGTATGGCAGCAGGTGTTA
>DLXL01000367.1:1424-7743 GCA_003448025.1 Saprospirales bacterium
GGAAGATACTGCCGGAGGTGAAAATAGCAGATTTTGGGTTCTGGACAATGGTGCTTTTTGGGGTAATATCGGGTTATATTGCCCGAAAAAGACAGGCAGGCCAGGTTCCAAAAGATGCATTTTCAACCCGGTAAGTATTTTTCAGACACACCCTATGGTGTGATGATATCTGTGCGTGGCTGGTTGCCCCAACATGCCCTAACCATCAAGCCCGAATACACTTTTCCAACGGGGAACAATTGTCTATCAGAATATTGCCTTTGTATTTAAACAACACTCCGGGAGCGTAATACACCTCAAAGGTTAACAAGGTGACATTTGAGGCAGGACTGAGTTCAAATTTATACTGCCGCCAATCTGTGTGATCAATCAACGGTGAAGAAGCCAGGAGTTGTGCAGGCGCTCCTTTTTCCGTACCCCCCCAAATGCGCAGACGGGGGGGCTTGTTGTAGCCTACATATTTGGGTGCATGCGCCAGATAAAGGGTGAAAGCATAACAATTACCCGCCAGCAGCGGCTCGGCCAAAGCCTGACTGATGTCTTCCCGGGTGCCATCTTCCCGAACGGTTAATCCAACGCAGGTTTTGCCTTCCTGTGGCGGGAATTGAATTTCCCAGGCGCCCGGCATGATGTCGGGGGTACTTCCTTTATAGCCGGAATACCAGCCCTTAGGCGATTTTCCAGAGCCGGGAGCGTCTTCAAACGAGGGGTTTCGGAAGTGGATCTTGTTGGCTGGCTGAACAAAAGGAATGAGTAGTAAAAGGTATTTTAGCATAAGCTTGGATTTGGGTTGGAGTTTTTACCGCAAAGTACGCTAAGTGCGCGAAGAACGATAGCAACTTATACGTCAAGAGCGCAAAGTGCTTCTGATGGCTAAAAAATACTTTGCGCTCTTGGCATACTTCGTGGTGAAGCTTTTTACCAGAAAACAATGTACAGCGCCGCCAGCACGCCCAAAATCAGCAGGGCGCCAATGGCAAATGGCTGTGAAGTGCGGAACGACGCAGGATCCACTTCCATTGCCTTCGGGTTGTTTTTACTTTTGGGATCTATCAGACTGATCACAACCATCATCCCTACCAGGGTCAGGAATACATATCCCATTTGGTCCAGGAATGGCACCTCGGGCATCCATTTTTTGAAGCCCAGGCCCATTGGAATAGTGGCCAGTGCTGCCACCAATGCGGCATTGGCGGTGGCGCGTTTCCAGAAAAAGCCAAGCAGGAAGATGGCTACAACCCCCGGAGAGATCAGGCCGGTAAACTCCTGGATGAACTGGAATCCCTGTTCCAGTTTCTGCAATTGTGGCGCTACAAGTACGGCAATGGCCATGGAAATCAGAATTACCCACCTGCCCACCTGCACCTGGCCGGCCTCGCTGGCATCTTTTTTCATGTACTTATTGTACAAATCCAGTGTAAAAATGGTGGCAATGGAATTGGCTTTGCCTGCCAGAGAAGCCACGATGGCGGCCGTAAGGGCAGCAAACGACAAACCTTTCAGGCCCGGGCCCAACAAATTGAGCAGCACCGGATAAGCTTTGTCAGGCTTCACTTCGCCGGCGGCATTTACCATTTCTGTCTGGAACATGCCTTTTTGATAGAGTACAAATGCGGCGATACCCGGCAATACCACGATGATCGGCATGAGCAGTTTCAGGAATGCCGCAAAGAGCAAGCCACTGCGGGCGGTTTCCAGATTGGCGCCCAGCGCGCGCTGAGTGATGTACTGATTGCAACCCCAGTAGTTAAGGTTGGCAATCCACATCGCACCAAACAGTACCGTCAGGCCCGGCAGGTCTTTGTAGTATTTATTCGACTCGTCGAAAATCATGTGAAAATGCGTCGGCGCCTGTTCTTTAATCAGTCCGAGGCCAGCCATGGCGCCCTGCGTTCCGAACTGCTGGGCTACCAGATCCAACGCCAGATAAGTGGTAAACAAGCCACCCAACACCAGAATAGCTACCTGGATTACATCGGTATAGCCAATTACTTTCATGCCACCCAGGGTAATGAAAATGGCAAAAACAGCCAGGAAGATGGCACAGGCGGTAAAGCTAAACCCGGAAATAGTGCTCACGGCAATAGCCCCCAGGTACAGAATGGAGGTCAGGTTCACAAATACGTAAACCAAGAGCCAAAATACCGCCATCATGGTGGCTACCAGCGGACTGTAACGCTTCTCCAAAAACTGCGGCATGGTGAAAATCCGGTTTTTGATATACCCGGGCATGAAAAACACCGCTACCACGATCAGGGTGGCCGCAGCCATCCATTCATAGGAAGCAATGGCCAGGCCCATGGCAAAGCCAGAACCACTCATGCCGATAAATTGCTCCGCACTGATATTGGAGGCAATGAGCGATGCGCCAATGGCCCACCAGGTCAGGGCGCCTTCCGCTAAGAAGAAATCGGTGGCTGTATTTTCGCCCGATTTTTTCTTCAGGTAGATCCAATAACCATACCCCGATACTATGATGAAGTAAAGGAGAAAAACAGCATAATCCAAAGATTGTAAAGCAGAACCCATAAGTGTCCGTTTGAAAAATGAATGTAGAAAGGGTGTGGCAAAAAAATATTGGGTCTGGTTAAGGCAGCCCAAATGTAGTACGCCAGTCCAGATTTCTACATTTTTATGAAAAACAAAAAATCATCTGCTCAGATACTTGCATGGTTTCAGAAAAAAACCGTTTCTTTGCACCCGCCTTCCTTAAATGGTTTCCTGGCCGAGCGGTTAGGCACAGGTCTGCAAAACCTGCTACAGCGGTTCGAATCCGCTGGAAACCTCAAAAGCAACATGAGTCATCCCTAATTTGGGGTGGCTCATTTTTGTTTTATACCATAAATTGGTTGAACCATAGAGGCAGAGGGCACAAAGGTTTTTTTACCACTAAGACACGAAAGGCACTAAGGCTGCAACAGCTTAGTGCCTTTCGTGTCTTAGTGGTAAAAAAAACTACTTAGTTCCCTCCATGTATGGTTCCATCTAATTGGTACTTTGGGTCTATCTCATGTTTTCTTTGTAAACCTCACCCTCGGGTCAGCCCAGGCATAAAGCAAATCTGCTATCAAATTTCCAAGGATGGTAAGTAAAGCCGCCACCATAATGATCACAGAAAGCAGTGGTAAATCGCTGTTCAGGTAGGCTTCAAAAGTTTTGCTGCCCATGCCGGGAAATCCGAAAAGAGCCTCCACAACCAGGGATCCGGTGAATAAAGCAGGCAACACACTGGCAAATACGGTGATGATCGGGAAAAGGGCATTCCGGAAAGCGTGTTTCCAGTGAACCTCTTCCTCGTCTACCCCTTTGGCTCTTGCCGTCCGAATAAAATCCTTATCCAGTGTATCCAACATTCCTGCGCGCATTTGAATGGCCAGGATACCCATCATGTGTAATACCAGAATCAGGATGGGTAGCACGCATTTGGAAGCATTGGCACTCCACCAGTCTCCAAAGCTGGTTTTACCTGGTATCCAGGCATCCTGGATGTCGAAATACAATGACGGCATGGTGTTACGCCCCCAATCTGTACTCATGATCAGCAGAATAAGCAGAGCGCCCAGCCAGAATACGGGCATGGAATACACAAAAAACAACAATCGTTTGCCCCAACGATCCAGCCAGCCTCCTCTCCTGCGCGCCATCTCTACGCCCAGAGGAATGGCAATTAAATAGGTCAATAAGATGGCCAGGCCATTGATGGTGAGCGTTGCCAGCATGGCGGCTTGCACATCCTGCCACACAGACATTTTTTTTCGGGTGAGTCCCAAATCGCCTGTAACAAAACCGCTGATCCAATGATGGTACTGGTTGTTCAAACCATTCCAGTACAGTGCAGGAGTGGATAATTTTCCGGGCGTTTGTTGGGTATGTAATTGTTGTATCGCCGTTTCCAGTTGTTTCAGTGCAGTCGCTAATCCGTTTGGCAGGTGCAGCGTATCGTTTGCCGTAGTGGTAAAATGTCTGTTTAGCCGGGTAGCTGCGGTGTCCAGTTCCGGAAACGTGGTGGTTCTGGTAAGTGTTGCCAGTTCCACCCGGATAGCCGGATCTTTAAACCATACTGCAGGTAAAGGTTCTATCTGGCGCGCCATTTCTATAACAGCCTGATCCAGCGCTGATACCGCCTGCCAATTGCCGGTTTGGCCGATCCAATTTTTTAAGCGATTACGCCGTTCTGGCGGATAAATCCGCCAAAGGGTATCCGGATAAGCCGTCGAAGTAAACGTGACATAAAAGGAGGGGCCATCCAAACCAAGTTTTGCAGCATTAGCCCGGTAGCTTGCCGCAATTTTGGACTGGTCCATGGTTTGGTTCCATTGCTCCCCAAATATATTCGTCACTGGATCGCCCGGAGTACATTTCCCCAGCCCAAAGGCCAGAAAGGAAATGATCAGCAGGGTAGGCAAAGCCAGCAGGATGCGACGAATAATGTACTGGAGCATAGGCAAAGTGTTGCCGGAGGAGCATTCCGGTGTACAAGGTAGTGTTTATCCGGTATGCGAAACCAGGTTTATACCGGTCATTTCAGCTGGTTGGGTTACACCCATGAGTGCCAGTAACGTTGGCGCCACATCGGCCAGCCTGCCATGAGCCACTTTTTCATCTCCTTTTAATCCGTTAGCTACCAACAGGCAGGGTACCGGATTTTTGGTGTGTGCGGTGTTGGGAGAACCGTCTTCGTTGATCAGGTAATCTGAATTGCCATGGTCTGCAATGATCAGACAGGCATAGTCTTTTTCCAGAGCCAATGGAATAATCCGGCTCAGGCAGCCATCCACTGTTTCTGCTGCCTTCATGGCTGCGCTGAAAACGCCGGTATGCCCCACCATATCCGTATTGGCAAAATTCAGGCAGATAAAATCCGGCGTATTCGAGGCTATATCTGCCATAATAGCCTCTGTAATGCCCTCAGCGCTCATTTCCGGCTGAAGATCATAGGTAGCCACCTTTGGCGAAGGGATCATAATCCGACGTTCTCCCTCGAAAGGTTCCTCCCTGCCACCGGAGAAAAAGAATGTTACATGCGGATATTTTTCTGTTTCGGCAATGCGCACTTGTTTTTTTCCGGCCCGTTCCAATACCTCACCCATGGTCATGCCCACGTCGTCTTTTTCAAACATTACCTGTACATCCCGGTAGGTATCATCGTAGCGGGTCATGGTGACGTAATGCAGGGGCAACGTAAACATGCCATGTTCCGGCATGTCCTGCTGGGTGAGTACCTGGGTGATTTCCCTGCACCGGTCAGTACGGAAATTAAAGCATACCACCACGTCGCCCGGGTGTATGCGTCCATTGGTATCCCTGCTTACCATGGGCTTTAGGAATTCGTCGGTTACGCCTTCAGCATAACTTTTCCGGATGGTAGCAGGGAAATCCACTACTGTTTCGCCCTGATCGTGCACCAGCAGGTCGTAGGCTAATTTTACCCTTTCCCAGCGTTTGTCGCGGTCCATGGCATAGTAGCGTCCTATGACAGACGCCAGTTTTACTGGTTGATTTTTAATGTGTTCCAACAGCTCCTCCACAAACCCTGCACCGCTTTTGGGGTCGCAGTCGCGCCCGTCGGTGAAGGCGTGTATGCGCACGTTTCGGCAGCCTTTTTCGGTGGCGATATCGCACAAGGCTTTCAGGTGATCAATATGGGAGTGAACGCCGCCATCGCTCACCAGGCCCATGAAATGAACGGTTTTGTCCTGGGCAATGGCATGATCCAAAGCTTTCAGCAGGGTAGGGTTTTGGTGCAGCTCGTGTTCCCGAACGGCTTTGTTGATACGCGCCAGTTCCTGCCACACAATGCGTCCGGCGCCAATATTCATGTGGCCCACCTCGGAATTACCCATTTGACCGTCGGGCAGGCCTACGTCTTCGCCGTGGGTTACCAGCGTATTGTGCGGGTATTTGGCCCAAAGGTTGTCGAAAAATGGCGTATTAGCCTGGAAAATGGCATCAGCTTCGGGTTTTTGGCCCAAGCCCCAGCCGTCGAGTATGAGTAGGAATGCTTTTTTGTTCATTAGTGAAGTGTTAGGTTGGTTTTTTTGGGGTTATTAGGGTCATTTAAGTCATTTAGGTCATTTATGGGTCATTTAGGTCATTTATGGGGCATTTAGGTCATTTATGGGGCATTTAAGTCATTTGGGGTCATTTTTTTAGTCATTTAGACAAATCAACTAAACGTAATTTGTCATCTTGAGCGTAGCGAAAGATCTGAGGATAGGGACTAAGGTTGGTTTTAAAATGTTCACAAAGATTTCAAACAGATTTGAGTATTCTATAGTTGATCTTTGGTTAGTAGTTTGGCCAGATCTTTCGCTACGCT
>DLXL01000367.1:8077-8295 GCA_003448025.1 Saprospirales bacterium
AAATGACCCCTAAATGACCTAAATCATTCCCTGTTTTTTGAATCCATTAGAATGGTTACGGGCCCGTCGTTCAGTAACGATACCTTCATATCTGCACCGAATTCGCCGGTAAGTACGGTGAGTCCGGATTCCTGGCGAAGGGTTTCTACAAACTGTTCGTACAAAGGAATGGCAAAATCCGGTTTTGCAGAGCGGATAAAGGAAGGTCAGATCGGAAG
>DLXL01000277.1:0-311 GCA_003448025.1 Saprospirales bacterium
CCGTTTCCACTGCCGGAACCGGTGTACAGGCCCGAACCGGATGCGCCATAGTTGGGTGTTAGTGCTCCGTTCGTCCACGGACGGGGAAAAATCCGAATCCCGCTGCTCTCGGTGGTGCTGTATTGGAAGGATACGCTCCGGTCTTCGTTGTTAAAAGGGAAATTGCCTGATTGAGGAACGATATCCGTGATTTTTACGGTGCTGTAATACACATTCACCGGGATGAAAAACTCGTCGATGTCAACGGTTTGGTCGGCGCTTACAATTTTAACGCGAAGCGCATCCACATGTACGTTTTTACCTGTGTTGAT
>DLXL01000277.1:493-1252 GCA_003448025.1 Saprospirales bacterium
TGGTACCGCTGCCGGTATATATGCCGGAGCCGCTGGCGCCATAACCAGGTGTAAGGTTGCCATTGGTGAACGGGCGCACAAAAATGCGCACTCCGCCGGGATAGTTTACATTGTAGTGGAATGAACAAAAGTAGTCTTCCCCCAAAAGCAAGGATGTTAGTTCTGGGTTATCCGAAAATTTAAAATTATTCACCCCTACGGCGCCAAAACGGAAGTTAACCGGTATCCACATGCGGCGAAGCAGCATGGATTGGTCAGCGTTGTAGACTTCAATGCGAATTTCATCTACCACAACGGTGCCGTTATTGATGGTGAAGGTGCCATTGGCTGTACCAGAGCCGGTATAAACGGGCGAGCCGCTGGCACTGTAGCCAGGCGTAAGGCTCCCATTGGTAAATGGCCTGGCGAAAATGCGAATGCCGCCAGGTTCGTCGGTTACATATCCCATGGAGATGCTTACCTGCTGACCGAGGGCAAAAGCCGCCACTTTTGGATCGGGCCCAATGCTGATATCGCAGATATCCGTCAGCGCAAATGCAGGAGAGAAACAGGAAAACAGGGAGAGCGAGAAAAGGAGTACTCTTTTCATAGTGTAAACAGGTTTTGGTTAAAGAATGTTGCTGTTCGGTGCGTTATGCGGCAAGGCAGCAGCATGGAGCGGGATTATAGCGGGTTAATGCCGCAAGGTGGTTGGGCGTGAACAGGGGAGGGGGAGAAATTAAGGAGGGGGCTTAGTTATGAGCTGTAGCATAAAAAGTA
>DLXL01000277.1:1408-3362 GCA_003448025.1 Saprospirales bacterium
TGTTATGAGCTGTAGCATAAAAAAATATAGAAATTTGGTTTTTAAAGTTTACAATCCTATTTTTGTTATTGATTTTGTAAACTATTGTACTGTATTATATGAATATCTTTGGAAGTCGTCTCGCATCTGCCCGAAAAATGGCTGGTTTGTCACTTCAAGCACTCGCTGACAAATTGGACGGAATCGTAGGCCGACAGGCGCTCCACAAATACGAGCAAAACGCGGCGCTGCCCAACAGCAGGGTCTTGATAGCCTTGTCAAAGGCTCTGAACGTACCCGTAGATTTTTTCTTCGCTGAACCGGAGGTAAGCGTTGTGCTGGAACATGTGGATTATCGAAAAAAATCATCTATGTCCAAAACTCAGCAAGTGGCCATCGAACAACAGTGTACGGAGGCTCTGAACCAATACCTGACACTCGAATTGGCTATGCAAAGCCAAAAATCTGTGGAAGACTTTGTGTTCGAGAAGCCCGTCCGTACGCCGGAAGATGCCGAAGAAGCAGCCCGGCAATTGCGAAAGGACTGGGACTTGGGCGACGACCCGATTCCGAATGTGGTAGCTATGCTTGAAGATAAAGGCTACAAAGTGCTCGAATTAGAAACGGATGCTGATTTCGACGGTCTGAAAGCCCACGCCGGCGCAGCCCGTGTCATTGGATTGAACAAAAATATTGAGGATGCCTGTCGTAAACGCTTCACCGCTCTTCACGAACTGGCGCATCACGTGCTGCTCTTCCCGCCTGATATGCCTGAACGCGAGCAGGAGCGTCTCTGCCATTGCTTTGCCGGCGCAGTCTTGTTTCCCAAAGAGCAGGCATTGGGGATTATGCACCGGGTGCGGTTCCACTTTTACCTGCCTGAACTGATACTGCTCAAAGAATACTGGGGCATATCTATCGCTGCCATTTTTGCTCGAGCAAAAAACCTGGGCATCATAAGCGAACACGTACATACGAAACTGATGATCGGTTACAATGCCCGAAAATATCGCGACGGTGAACCTGGACACTTCCGAGGCGATGAAAAAGCCCTGCGCTTCCGGCAATTGCTCTACAGAGGGCTCGCAGAAGAGATAATCTCCATAAACCAAGCCGCCACCCTCAGCCAAAAGACGGTGGCAGAGCTCCGAAATGAACTCGACCAATTGGCATGAAAATGACTGAATGTTGAATAGTTTAAAATAAATTTACTTTTAAGTGAAACAAGTGTTTGGAAGTACTGTTATATTTGCCGGAATTTAAGTTTAAAGTGAAATTTAGAATCCAAAAAATAGACCGGCTTTGTGGAAAACGCGCTACAGTTTATTCTGTTATCATTGAGGACGATGAACTCACGCTTTTCGAACGATTTATTCTTGAAAACAAGGCAGAATACTCAAAAGAGGTCTTAGACTTGACAGGTCAAATTCTAACGATGGCTAATAAAGTCGGGGTTCAAGATCACTTTTTTACAAGACCTGAAGGCAAGCTTGGTCAGGACGTTTGGGATTTGCGCGATTACCCTAAAAAACGGCTTCGACTTTATTGCATGAAATTATCTGGTGTGGCTATTATACTTGGAGGGGGAGGCCCCAAACCCAAAGGTGTTGCAGCATTTCAGGAAATCCCCAAACTCAAAGATGAAAACTATTTGATACGGATGGTATCTGATGCATTGACGCAACTGATACTCGATAAGGAAATTAGATGGAAGGGTAATGAGATTGTAGGCAACTTGATTTTTGGGGATGATGCCTTTGATGAAGAAGACGAATAAAGTTCGATTAATCCTTTTCTCGAACAACACAAAATAATTCCAGACATGAAACAGCAAAAAAATAATGCCAAGGCCTATGAAAGTACGGTTTTGGACGAACTTCTTTCCCTGATAAATCCTGAAGAACTTGCCCGTACCGAAACACGAATGATGTTGGCAGCCAAAATTGCCGATGCAATGGAGGCAAAAAAAATCAAT